>CAMUAR010000022.1 GCA_947086895.1 uncultured Lachnospiraceae bacterium
AGTTTATAATTTTCAAAAATTACCTCTTGACAAAAGTCACTTCATAACGGAGGTAAAATTTATGAACAAAAAAATAAATGAAGAATTCCAGGTTCTAGTTGAGAAAGCTACATCAGGGGATAAAAACGCCCTTGAAACGCTGATTGCAGATGTGCAGGATAGTGTATTCAATTTATCTCTGCGGATGCTTGGTACATTTGCAGATGCGGAGGATGCCACGCAGGATATTTTGTTGAAAATGATTACACATCTTTCCTCTTTCAGAGGTGACAGTTCATTTACAACGTGGGTATTTCGTATTGCGGTAAATCATCTGAAAAATTACAAAAAGCATATGTTCGCCCATTATCCACTGAGTTTTGAATATTATGGAAATGACATAGAAAATGGAAAAATACAAGATGTGCCGGATGCAACACAAAATGTAGAAAAAGATTTATTAGCAGAAGAACTGAAAATGTCCTGTACCAATGTGATGCTGCAATGTCTTGATATGGAGAGCAGATGTATTTTTATATTGGGTACAATGTTTCGGATTGACAGCCGAATTGCGGGGGACATTTTGGAAATGACCCCAGAAGCATACCGCCAGCGGCTTTCCCGAATACGTAAAAAAATGGCGGACTTTTTAAGTGAATATTGCGGAGAATATGGCAGCGGAAGATGTAAATGCAAAGACAGGGTGAATTATGCAATAGAGAATCATAGGCTAAACCCATCGCAGTTAAATTATATAACGGCTGCTCAAATTCCTATTCAGACGATGATCGATGTGAAAAATGCTATGAAGGATATCGATGATTTATCACAGGATTTTTCGTTCTGTAAAGCCTACCAATCGCCAGAACGCATGAAGCATTTGATACAGGAATTTTTGGATTCCGCGCAACTTTCCATTATCCAGAAATCATAAAGGAAAATGTAAGATTGGAAATTAAAAATTTTCAACCTTGGAATTTGTGCTGCTGCGCAGCCAAAAGTTCCTTTGACTAAAAAAAATGCCGCTTACGCGGCAGAATGCGAGGAAATTATGAATATACAATTTATTATGGATTACCTGTCGTCATTAAGCAGGAATAACAATCGTGAATGGTATCATGCAAACAAGGATGATTATAAAAAAGCAAATGCTGAATTTGAAAAATTATTACAGACATTGATACTGGAAATCGGGAAATTCGACAGCAGCATTTTACATAACAATCCAAAAGACCTTACATTTAAGATGGTAAGGGACACTCGGTTCAGCCATGACAAATCGCCGTATAATCCTGCGTTCCGCGCCCATATTTCCGCAAAAGGGAAACTGCCTGTTCCGGTTGGTTATTATCTTATGATAAAACCGGGCAATCACTCTTTTTTTGGCGGAGGGCTGTTTGCAGATATGTTTAAAGAAGCGACAACAAGGATACGAGATTATATTTCTCAGAATGGAGAAGAATGGGAAAAAATTATCCATAAGCCAGATTTTGAAAAATATTTCACTGTGCAGGGAACCGCGTTAAAGAATGTTCCTGCGGGATATGAAAAAGAACATCCTCAAGCAGAATATTTAAAATTGAAAAATTGGTATCTGGAATATACGCTAAAAGATGAAGAATTGAAAGATGCAGAAATATTTCTTGCGAAAGCAGCAGAGCTTTTCCAAATTATAAAACCTTTTAACGACTATTTAAATAAGGCGCTTGAGGGTTTTCAAATGCCGGAAAGATAAAGAAGTATGTAAATGAAAGTTGCAAGAACAACAATGATAAATCATGCCGCTGAAACCGGATCACCCGCCGCATAAATGCGGCAGGAACACGTACTAAGAAGATATAGGGGAAATCAATAGGGATAAGGTGGTCGGTCAGCAGTTCGTGAAAAGTGTCAAGACACGATCTCGTGCCGCAATCGGTACAGTGCATAAAGATTTGGTATGGCAAGAAATAAATTTGCAAAATCGGTCAGTTCCCAAATAAAGCTCATAGATAAAATAGTTCCAAGAAAAATCATAACAATATAGCATGTTTTATAATAAAAAATACCTTTTTCACCAATAAGAAAAAGAGTTGCCTTCTCCCCAAAATAAGACCAACCAGTTAAGGTAGCGAATGCAAACGCCATCAGACTGATGTTTAAAAGAACAGGTCCGCCAGCGGACAAACGGTGAAATGCGGCGGTTGTTAAATCATTCATAGAATAACCAGCGAGGGCTTCCGGCGCGGCAAGAGCAGTAGAAAGGATGGCAAGACCTGTCAGAGCACAGATTACTACAGTATCCCAGAACGTAGCAGTCATAGAAATCAACGCCTGTGTCTGCGGCGTCGGCGTGTCCGCGTCCGCTGCGGCGATTGCCGCAGTGCCAAGCCCTGCCTCATTTGTAAAAAGCCCGCGCGTCACGCCATAGCGCATAGCACTTAAAAGGGTTCCTGAGAGGGTTCCGGCAGCGACCGCTTTAAAAGAGAATGCTGAGCGCAGCATCAGTCCAACGGCGCCTGGAACATAAGCAATATTTTTGCCGAGAATTAAAATACAGCAAAACAGAAACAATCCGCCCATCAGAGGGACAAGCCGTATACAGAACGCATGAATCCGCTCCGCGCCGCCGACCATAACAATACCGACAAGAAGAGCGAGAGCAATGCCAGTCGGAATGCGGGGCAGACCAAAAGAAACCGCAGCATCGGCAAAGGCGCGGGACTGCGTGGAACAGCTCATACAACAGGCAGCAAAAATAACAGCACCGGCATAAATGCTTGCCAGCCCATTTTTATGTAATGTGTGTTTTAACACAACCATCGGTCCGCCTGAATAGCTTCCATCGGAATTTTTTGTTCGATGGAGGATGGATAAAAAACACTCGGCATAAGATGTCGCCATTCCGAAAATACCAGTTAAAAAACACCAGAACAGCGCGCCTGGACCGCCGAGATAGATAGCGGAGGAAACCCCGATAATATTTCCGGTGCCAAGCGTGGCAGCAAGCGTTGTAGTAAGCGCCATCAGCCCGGAAACTTTTTTCCCGGAAGCATCTTTTTTATCTTTGTCCGCAGAACCTCCAGAAACCGAATAGCGGATACCTTTCCAGATTTTTTTTTGTACAAAGCCAGTGCGGGTTGTGAAGTATAGATGAAACAGGCATAGCACAACCAGCATTGGACCACCCCAGAAAACAGAATTGATTTTAGAGAGAAGGGATTCCAAAAACTGCACGCTGTCCTCCTAACATACGATAAAAGTTTGAAGTCTGTACAGTATATGACATCGGTGCGCAGGTAAGTACGAGTTTCTTGTATTTTCCAGTGCAGTGTTTTTTTATGGGATTTTTTTAGGTTGTTTTAAAAGCAGATTATAAAAGATTTTTTTGATAGGTGTCGCCATCCGAACTGGAATGTTATTTACAAGAATTTTTTGTTATGTTATAATTTTCTAAATAGTATTTTTGTATTGGAAGAAGCAACTATAAAAAATCAATAAGAAAAGAGAAAAACGGAATAGGAGTATCATGTAAATTGGGATTAGTATAAGTATAGAAATTTTCCAATTGGAGGATTGTAATGAGCGAGCTAAGTATTAGCACAATCCGTCAGGATAAAGATTTGAAACCGTATTTCTATCACGATAAATGTGATAAATATGATTATTTAATTGCTGTTGGTTGCGGAGCTATTACTGGAATGATAGATATCTTTTTGGTTGGGTCTCCTGCTGATAGCAAATTGCAGGGATGGACAGACGCACAAGTTGACAAGACAGTAATGGCTTTTGCTAAAACTTGTGGCTGGTCATCCAGAGAAGGAAAAAAAAGTGTTGCCAGTGCGATTGGTTTCTTGGAGAAAAAGTTTCCCGTGAATTATGACCAACGACATTCTGGAGATGTTGACGGACTGTTTACGATGTCTGCGAAGAACCATCACATGAAATCTTTGGCTCATTCGCCGGATATTATTGGATTGTTCTTCTCTATTCTGAATCAGTTTACTTCAACATCATCTTTCTTACATAATGGTCAGTTGATTACAATTCAGACGGAGACATACGAATTACAGGGACATGACTTTGTATCAAAACTCTTTTGCGGAGTGGCGAATTGGTTTGGTCATATTATGTCTGATGTTGCTGGCAGTTCTGGTGCATCTGGCAGAGGAAGCGGCGTTGTGATTCCGTTCTATGAGTTGTTCCAGTTGTGTGATTTCGGCAGTTTTCAAGTCGGTCAAGACAGAAATACATTGGCAACGGTAGCCACCAAAGTATTCCAAGAGGGATACGATGCAAGATTCGGACTTACAATGGCGATTCCTGTTGTCCTTTGCGATTTGTCAATAAAACTGATTTGGGCAATCAAACACTATTTTTACCACAAAAGACCTTTGCATGAATGTATCCCAACAAAAAAACATGATGACCTTAGAATCATGCTTATCATCGGAGATGGTACATTGTGTCTGATGGATGGTGCTGATGCGGCAATTCGTTCTGGTGGAAACTGGGTAAACTTCTTTCTGCGATTAAACATTGTTGCGTGGTATCGTCTGGTTTCTCTGGTATTTAGAGAAGTATGTATTCGTTTGGGTATCAGTTTCCCGTTGCAGAAACAGTTGGATGCTTATATCAGAATCAACGAAGCTCTGGCATTGTATTTGACACAGCTTGAAAAAATTGATTTTGAGCTTTTCAAGAAAGAAACAGAACAGTATAATCAGATGCTCACCATGATGGAAGCAGCCAACAGTGAAGATGAATTGAATATTTTGTTGAGAAGCGAATATAAAGTACTTGGTATTGAACTGCCGTACAGTGGAGATTTTGATGACTTTATGAATGATACTTCGTCGGTATTGGAGTTTAAGTGATGTTTCAGTGTGATAAGTGTGGTCAGTGTTGTAGGAATCTGCATAAGTCGCTGATATATGAAGAACTGCACAGCGGAGATGGCATTTGCAGATTTCTAAACGAAAATATATGCTCAATTTACGAGACAAGACCCCTTGTATGTCGAGTAGATGAGAGCTATGATGTGTTCTTTAAGGAACGGATGAGTTATGAAGAATATATACAGTATAATTATGAATGCTGTGAAATATTAAAGAGAGATGGAGAAACAAAATTATGCCATTGCCAATTTGGTTAATACCAGTAGCGTTAAAGGGTGCGGCTGTTGTTGCAGGTGTAGCCGGAGTAGGTGCGACAGCACATGGTGTGAAGAAAATGAAAGATGCAAACGATACCATGAAAGCCACACAAAGCCGCCACGAAAGAAATATGGCAAGATTCGAGAAAGAGAACGAAACAACGACTAAAAATATGGACAATCTCGGAAAGTTAGAGTTGGAAATTCTCCATAGCTTTAGCGAGTTCTCGGATGTTTTCGAGCAGATTAAAAACAGACCGATTTTCGAGACATATTCAAAGAATGGTGTTACTCTTCCGAAGTATGATGGAGAGAAAATTAAGGAGGTTTCTGTTGGCGCAGGTGTTCTTCTCGGTGGACTTGGTGGTGTCGGATTAGGTGCAGCGGGTGGATTTGCTGCAGCGGGTGCTACTACAGCAGCGGTTATGGCTTTGGGTACTGCTTCTACTGGAACTGCTATTGCATCGTTGAGTGGTGCTGCTGCAACTAATGTTACGCTTGCCCTGCTGGGTGGTGGTACTGTTGCAGCAGGGGGCGGCGGAATGGCGGTTGGTGCTGCTGCTTTGGGTGCTGCAACACTGGGTGTTGGCTTGTTGGTTGGAGGAATTATTTTCAGCTTTACAGGCGGAAAATTGTCCGATCAAGCAGAGGAAGCCTGGGCGCAAATGGAGAAAGCAGAGGGGAAAATCAATACCATTTGTAATTATTTGGTCGATTTGCGTTCGACATCGAATAACTATTATGAAACACTTTCTAAGGTGAACGATATTTATCAGAGACACCTCAACGAATTAAAGAGCATTGTTACTATACTTGGACATACCAATTGGAACACATTCACTCCAGAGGAAAAGAAGCTGACAGAAAATACTGTTCTTCTTGTCAGTTTGCTTTATAATATGTGCAAAGTCGAACTCGTTCTCAAGAGCGAAAACGAAAATGATATTAGTACGATTAATAAGGCAGCTATAGAGACTTCTATCAACAATGTGAATGCTGTGTTGGCAGACAAGTTCTAAATGCAAATCAAGGCGTGCAAGAAATTGTGCAAGGGTTTCTACTGGAACTGTCTCAAAATTAATGGATGAAGAAAACTGAAGAAGGATTTCTTTTGAAGTCTTGCCAAAGATATCAGAAAAAATGGACTGGTATTCAGGAAAAAACTGATCCAGCACATAGATAACCTTATGCTTTAAGTCACTTCACTGACGGATTCTGTCAGATAGATGCGGAAATGTGTAAGTGTACACAGAGAGAATAGAGTTTCATCTGCGAGCTTGGTTTCCACAAACCATCCATAACGGATCAGGTCAGCAATGAGAACGGAATGGATGACATCATTTTTGCGTTTGCGAATTTCAGTGCCTATCCATCTGAATGGGATTGATAATATGGGGAAGGAAGGTCTTTTTCAGAAAGGAAAGAATAGACAAAGAGTCAGTAGTGATCCGTAGCTTCCATGCCGATTTCAAAGTTGATGAGACTGGAAGAATAAGAAGTGAGTTTGGAAAAGAATAGCACTTTTCCAAACTCATCCATCATGGAAGCAACATGGTTATTTTTACTGATATTAATGCCAACAAAAAACATACAACCACCTCAAAAGAAAGATTTTAGATTGGGAGACCACTTAACTAATAAGCACTACTATCTTGTGCTAAATACGGAAAGGAGCCATAGGTCAACCAACATCCAACCTATACGCGGAAAGCTTATTAGAGAGAGGAACCCGTCTTTCAAGTACGAGCAGAACCGCTCAAGGAGGTGACGATTCTTCTCTCAATCTAATAAAACTATTATCAGACAAAAGATGTAAAGAAGTAGGTTTAAGGGTTTATAGGTGTTTTTTGAACAACCTAGATACATTGTACAAGGAGGTTTTTATGTATTTTATAATTTCTTTTTTCCTTGTTTGCTGGATGTTTCAGGACTTTAAGCGAATTTCTTATACAGCGCGCCTGCGCTATTTGTGTGCGGCGCTCTGCGCACTTTTTCACCCGTTCATTATCGGATACTTATTTTTATCGCGCGAAAAGCGTATGGCGGCAGACCGCTGTAATTTTTTCAATGCGTGGACAGTGCCGATGCTTCTTGTCTGCCTTGTTTTATGGTGTCAGCTTATTGACAGCAGTTCGGCAATTCCAATCATCAAGGATTCCTATAAGCGCGTGCGGATAAAAGAAGATCAGATCGAGGAAGCGCAGGAATTTTTGTTTGGTTTGGGGGTAAGCGATATTTATGATACTGCAGCATTAGAGGGAAGAACAGCAGTAATTTTAAAGGATAGTCTGGAAAATGCAAAAGGGATGGCGGGGCGCGGTGAGTTGAGATCTTATGGAAAATATGATTATGGATCATGGATTCTTGATGAAGATTTTCCAGATTATACAATATCGGGCTGGGTCTTTAACAATAGTTCTTACATCGGAAAAGATTCAAACCGTTATGCGGTTGTGATCCGCATTGACTGGGAAGAAAATATTGTTTTGCAGGAAGAAGAATTGTCAATTTTTTTCCCGAAAGATTATCGGAGCGATGGGAATTATCTGTTTTATCTATGGGCGGAAGACGGTTCTAAAACTTACAGCAACGATACGGGATTTTGGGGAAATGATACAAGTTTTAAATTTTATGGAAAAAGTCTGTGGAAAAAATACAATTATCATGCCTGTGTGGTAGGTTTTGTTATCGGGAATGATATGCCGGAGTATGTTACCGTGTCGTTAGCTCAGCGGCATGGAGGAATTTTTGGAAAGGATGAGAGCGTTTATTCGAGAAAATATGATTTTCATAAACTTTCCGGCTATCCGTGGGAAATTGGAAAGGAATATGAATGGTCGGTATCAGAACAAGTTTCCGTGTGTTTTTCCGAGGAGGGCGTCTCAAATACAGGCGGTGAACTGATGGTTTTACATAAAGACGCAGCTTATGCTTCTGTAAATAAGGATTACCGTTTGGAAGTTGAAATTGACGGTCAATGGCGCTCGATTGATATAGGCAGAGACTGGTGGGGCGGAGAAGAAGAATTTTTAACCAGGGGAAAACCGTATGCTTTTTTTGTTGACTGGAGCGAGAGATATGGAAAACTCCCGCCCGGAAAATACCGTATTGTAGTGCCGGTGAATGTCCAGCTATGGGACGAAGTGCGCGGGACATTTTACCGGGAATTTGCAATTTGTGAATTTGTAATTGACGAATAAATTACAATAATAGTTTTGAAATTTATTCCAAGTGCTGTATTTCTCATGAAAATTAAAAAAATAAAAATTAATCTTTGCAGCGGATGCAGATAAGTTTCTTGTTGTAAGGTTTACCACTGAATCAGGCTGTAATCAAAGTCCTTGTTTACGGTAACTTCCTGTCCTGATGGAAAGCAGAGAACCCATATATTATCCCGATAGATCAGGCGGAGCCGGTCTTTATGTTCCGTTTCTTCTCTTTTTTCATAATCTGTTGTATAAATTTTATTGAATTCTTCCAATGTGCTTTCTTTTCCGTTGATGATTACCGCAGAATTCGAAATTTCACTGTACAGACCAAGCTGATATTTATTGTCTAAGAAACCGAAGTTTACCCAGTCGGTGCCGCCCGAACCAGAGCAGCCAAGACTTATGCAGTTTTCTTTAAAGGACACGCCGTTTATGCACCAGCTGCGATCAGGATAAAATAAATCGTAAAGTTTTTCTGCACGGTCGTCTGCAAATGTAAATACTGCCATAGAGATAGTATCGCCTGCTAAAAGTTCTGGTATGCCATCTCCGTCAAAATCGTGGATGCCCAGATAAACCCGATTATTATTAGGGTCATAGTAATCTTTTTGTCTGTAGTTGTCCGGGTCTGAGCAGACAAGGAAACTTGGCAGGTCGCGGATAATATCAAGGTAGGCGGACTGCCATGAGTCCGCCGCAGGCAGCGGTTTTATCTGAAGGGAGATCCGAAAAAGAACTCCTTCGCAGAAAACAAGCCCGTGGTGGGAATCATAGAGGTAAACGAAACATCCAAACGGCGCGTCGCCTGGTACATCAAGGTTGTAGGAATCAATACTTTTTGATAAGATTCCGGCATTTTTCAGCGCATTGCCAAATAAGTTTGAAAACTCTTCCCAGCTGACAAGTTCTCTGTTGTACATTGGGACAGAAAAGTTTCCGTCAGCGGACTGAAAATAATCTGCTCCATACTGTAAGGATGTGCCGATATAGCTGTCGATTTGCTCAGCTGACAGCGCATAAATTCCATCAGGTACAATGTAGCCTGTCACAGTCCAGCTTCCGTAGAGCGGTAAAACAGAAGAAGCCCAGCGGATTTCTTTTTTTCTGGCAAGAAGAAAGCCTCTTTCGTTTTCTGACGGGATAAAATACAGATTTATTTGCGAACACGGTGTTTCCTCATATTTGAAACGTTTGTTGATCGTCGCTTTGACCGTTTCGTTTTCTACTGCTGCTTCGACAAAATCGAAGACATAGTCCAGGGTTTCGTAACCGGAACAGTCAATATAATAAAAGCCGTTTTCGTATTCAATAAGATTTTGTGTTTTTCCAGTAGGCGTAAGAGTTTTTGTATATTCCGAAAATGATGTTCCAAAAATTTGTAATGCAGTTTCATCTACTTCTTCACTGCTGACTTTAACACAGGTGGTCTCATTATGATATCGGTTTGTGTATCGTAAAACTTTTTCGTAATTTTCGCTGCTTGCGTAAGTATAAAACAGATAATTTTCCCAGAAGACATCATCCATACTTTGCAGGTTTGAAAAATCCGGCGTTCCAAGACTGATTTGTTTTAGAAAATTTAAATTTTCTTCTTTCTGTACCGCTTCTTTTACAGAAGATAAAAGGAGATTTTCAGTGTCTTTTGGATTGCTGTTTTCAGGACGGTCTGTTTTTGTCTGGATTTCCTGAGCGTCTGGGTCGTTATCAGCATCTGAATTCTTATCATTGTTTTTTATACCATCGTCGGACTGGTCTTGTATCGTGCGTGCGTCGGATTCTTTTGGAAGTGTCATAAAAGCAGCGGCACAAAATGCTACAAGCAGCAAGGCAAAACATAAAATAATAGGATTATTTTTTCTTTTTTTCATAATATTTACCACACGCCTTTCTGTATTTGATTTTCCAAATGCCAAACCGATCGAAAAACCGCTTCGTTTTGCCGCAAAAGAGAGCATTGTCATAGCGTAGGATTTGCGTTCTTCGAAAGAAAAATGCCGCAGGGTGCTTTCATCGCAGAACATTTCCATATCTTCGTTCATTTTATGAACAGCAAACCACACAAGCGGATTCCACCAATACAGACAGGTGCAAACAAGACCAGCTGCCCGAATAAGCGGATCATAATGTTTGATATGAGTTTTTTCATGTTGAATGACATAGAGTTGTTCTTTTTCGTCCATACAGTAAGGAAGAATAATTTTTGGACGAAAAACACCGATTACAAACGGCGATTGGATGGTCTCGCACAGCCAGATACAGCCCTCTTTGCGCACAGCGGTAAAGATTCGGCATCTGATAGTAAAGTACTGTATCGAACGAGTGAGCGAAACAGCGAGTACTCCAACAACATAAAGGGCAGAAAAAAGAGCAAACCGATAAGTTTCATTTTTTGCGGAAGGTTCGGATTGGTGAATAAGGTTATTGGAAGGAACCTTTGAAATATCCGAAGATTCTGTTGGCGGCACTGGAGTGCTTGGATTGATCGTGCCATCCGAGATCGGTGTTTTGGGAGCAGCGGCGTTGGCTGTGGATGGCATAGTTGCGGCAGGAAATCTTGTTGTATCCTGCGATGCTGTATTTTCTGAATTTTTTGAAAGATCGATTTGGTTTTTATTTTCAGAAAGAAATTTTACAGTGAAAAACTCCGGCAGCAGGCGAAAAGAAGTTTTGGGCAGTACAGGGCATAAAAGTCGTATAATAACAATCACCCAGAGACTGTAACTGTAAAATTTGGGGTATTTTTTTAAAAAAGGCAATGCTGCTAAAACAATAAGGATTGGGATGCACGCCATAAGTCCCATCGTCCACAGCCGACCGATAACAGCGGATATTTTTAGATATCCAGTTTCCGATAATAGTCCCATACTTAATCCTTCCTTTTTATGTCAGTCTACGGTAATAAACTAATTGTAGTCTATCATAATAGATTGCTCTTGTCAAGCATTATTTCCATGACTGGAAAACAGTTTTTCTTTTTGTGATTTGTCCTTTAAATAGCCGAATATCATAAAAATATATAAAAAAGGATAAAACTTCTCTTTTTTGTTTGGTTATATTTGAATAGAATTGCGCAATAAATAATAATACAATAAAAAGAATGACATATTGCTGCTTTTGTGTTATACTTTGTCCGAGAGAATGCAAGGAGGCTATCATGGAAGAGCAGAGGGCAAATCACAATATGATTGAATACATACTGGCGGTGTTAAGCATGTCAGATGGACAGCTGGATATCAACAGCATAGTAGAAGGCGGAGAAAGTGAAATAGCCTCTTTTTTTAATGATGCGCAAAATATCCAGGCGGCTCATGAGATTATTAAATTTATGGATGAAATGCCAGGCGGTTTCCTGATCTATTGTGCAGATAGGGATGAGAGGATTATCTATGCAAACAGGGCATTGGTAAGAATTTTTGGGTGTGTCACCCTGCACGAATTCCGAAAGTTGACTGGAAATTCATTTAAAGGGCTTGTGCATCCTGAAGATTTGGAGTCGGTAGAGCAGAGCATTCGGGAGCAGGTTTTTGGAAGCCTGCATGATCTGGATTATGTGGAATACCGGATTGTGCGTGCAGATGGACAGGTGCGCTGGGTTGAAGATTATGGACATTTTGTGTATACGAAGATATTTGGGAATATTTTTTATGTCTTTATGGGGGATGCCACAGACAAAAGGCGCAGAAGAGAGCAGGAATTACAAAATCTGATTGAAGAGTACGACAGAGAGAGAAAGCAGATTAATCAAGAACATTTAAGACGAATGGAAGTAATTGAAGGATTGAGTGTAAACTATGAGTCTATTCTCTATGTCGATCTGGATACGGATCAGGTTTTGCCATACCGGTTGAGCGAGCGGGCGGAACGGCAGTTCGGTGAGAAGTGTCAGATAGGCGGATATATCAAGTATGCGAAGGACTATGCAAGTATGTGGGTTCATCCAGAAGATAAAGAGCTGGTTTCATATACAACAACACCAGAACATATCCGCGAGAAACTTGCAAACCAGAAAACATATTATATCAATTATCGCATTCTGAATAATGGTGAACTGCAGTATTTGCAGCTGCGCGTTGTAAACGTTGGAAGCAAAGAGCATATTTCGCAGATTGTTATGGGCTACCGCCGGGTTGATATGGAAATACGGCGTGAGATGGAACAAAATCAAGTTCTTGAGGGTGCTTTAAACGATGCGAAACTGGCGAGCATTGCGAAAAGCACATTCCTTTCAAATATGTCTCATGATATGAGAACTCCGCTGAACGGAATTTTTGGTTTTACGTCCTTGGCAAAAAAGCATATTAATGATCCAATATTAGTCAGAGAGTATTTGGAGAAGATCGAGGCGTCCAGCAAGCTGCTTTTGGATCTGATTGACAAGGTGCTTGAAATATCGTGGGCGGAATCCAATGATGTTCAGCTTGAGGAAGTGGAATGCAATTTGTGCGATATTATGCAGGATGTGCAGAAATCACTGTTTGTTCAGGCCTCCGAGAAAAATATTGCGTTTTCGCTTGATGTCACAGGAATGGAACACCGCAATATCTATGCGGACAGCGATAAGCTGAAACAGCTGCTTTTGTACCTGGGAAGCAACGCTGTAACTTACACAAAAAATGGCGGCAGAGTCAGAATGGCAGCAAAAGAAATCGGGAGACTGCCAAATGATTATGCGACGTATCAGTTTGTCGTGGAAGATACTGGAATCGGAATTAGCAGCGATTTTTTGGAGCGCATTTTTGAGCCGTTTGAGCGCGAGAAAAATACGACGTTTTCCGGGGTACATGGCACGGGGCTTGGGCTGACAATCGCCAAAAATATTGTGGAAGTTATGGGCGGTCAGATCAATGTGGACAGTGCGCTCGGCAAAGGGACAAAGTTTGTTGTCACACTTCGGTTCCGCATGCAGACTCAGCCTGTTTTGTTTTATACGGATACTGGAGATGTAATTGCTGCTTTGCAGAATCAGCAGATTTTGCTTGTCGAGGACAATGAAATCAATCTGGAAATTGAGAATGAAATATTAGGCGATCTTGGCTTTGTCATTGATACGGCAAGCAATGGAAAAATTGCTGTGGAAAAAGTGAAAAATTCCAAACCGGGAGATTATGTTCTGATTTTGATGGATATTCAGATGCCGATTATGGATGGAAGAGAGGCGGCGAGACAGATTCGCAGATTGGAAAACTATGAGCTTGCACATATTCCAATTATCGCTCTATCGGCGGACGCTTATGAGAGTGACAAGCGTCTTTCGATTGAATGCGGGATGGACGCGCACCTGACAAAACCGATTGATGTGGCGCTGCTGCTGGAGACAATCGCAAAGATTATGCAGATTCACAGACCGCTGCTTGGATAGCAAACTGCGGGTTTCAATAAAAACAGGTTGACAATTTAAAAATTTATGTTACAATGTAACACAAGATTTTTCAATAAAAAATTATAAAAATGCGATGAAGGTGTCTGCGGATTACCGCAGTAGACTGTTATTTTCACTCAGAGAAGGAGAGTCACCGGCTGAAAGCTCTCCCGTGTTCCTGTAGCAGTTGACGTTCTCACCGGAGCAGCAGCGCTGAACAAAGAGTTTTATTAGGTGCTGACGGATTCATGCACGTTACGTATGTTATTGAGTGTCCGCTTTCTTGGCGGAAATCAGGGTGGTACCGCGAAGTTATAATACTCCGTCCCTTGCTTTGGCAGGGGGCGGTTTTTTTATGCACACGGGTACCTAAGTGAAATTTGTCAGCAGAAGCTGACGGGTACCCGGCGTGCGAGTAGGGAGAAGGGGAATTTTCTCTACTCGATTGCACACGCCCACATAAGGAGTATAGTTGCTGACGCAGCAAACAGAAAAGTGCAGCAAAAGCGGCGCGGAAATGAGGAATTGCTGTGAAACATCCGCTTGATCACGGATGTTTTGCAGGGCTATTTGTGCCGAGAACGTCACAAATAAGTTTTGACCTGATAAGAGAAACTGTATTCGCAGTTTTTTTTGCGGTTCCTCGAACGGAAACGTTCTCGGAATGGAGGATTACTATGAAGGAAAAGTTGGCAGAGTTAAGAGAAAAAGCCCTGACACAGATCGGTGCTTCGGAAGGGCTGGAACGATTGAATGATATTCGCGTGGCATTCCTTGGAAAAAAAGGTGAACTGACCAGTATGTTAAAGTCGTTGAAAGATGTCGCGCCGGAGGAAAGACCAACGGTCGGTCAGATGGTAAATGAAGCGAGGGCGGCGATTGAGGAGAAACTTGAAGAGCGCAGGCGGGCGTTTGAGAAAAAGTTTCAGGAAGAGAAATTAAAAGCGGAGACCATCGATGTGACGCTTCCGGCAAAAAAACCGCTGATTGGGCATCGGCACCCAAACACAATCGCTCTTGAGGAAGTGGAGCGTATTTTTGTGGGCATGGGATATGAAGTTGTGGAAGGCCCGGAAGTTGAGTACGATTACTATAATTTCGAGGCGCTGAATATTCCGAAAAACCATCCGGCAAGAGATGAGCAGGATACATTTTATATTACGGATAATATTGTGCTGCGCACGCAGACATCTTCGGTTCAGGCGCACGTTATGGAACACACAAAGCCGCCGATCCGCATTATTGCACCGGGACGTGTATTCCGCTCCGATGAAGTGGACGCAACACATTCACCGAGCTTTCACCAAATTGAAGGGCTTGTAATTGACAAGCATATTACTTTTTCAGACTTAAAGGGAACACTTGCAGAATTCGCAAAAGAATTGTTTGGCGAAGATACAAAGGTAAAATTCCGCCCGCACCATTTCCCGTTTACAGAACCGTCGGCGGAGGTAGATGTATCTTGCTTTAAGTGTAAAGGAAAAGGATGCAGATTCTGCAAAGGTTCCGGCTGGATCGAGATTCTTGGCTGTGGTATGGTACATCCAAAAGTATTAAAAATGAGCGGTATTGACCCGGAAGAATATACAGGATTTGCATTTGGCGTCGGGTTAGAGCGCATTGCATTGCTGAAATATGAAATTGATGATATGAGATTATTATATGAAAATGATATGAGATTCTTAAAGCAGTTTTAATATATTAAAGAGGGTTACACTGTGAAAAATAAGTGCATCCACATTATTTTTCATAAGGCTGTTTGTGCCGAGAACGTCACAAATCAGCCCTGCTCCGACAGGAGAAACTGCATTCGCAGATTTCTCTTGCGGTTCCTCAAACGGAAACGTTCTCGGAATGGAGGATTTTATGAACACACCGCTTTCTTGGATTAAAGCTTATGTGCCGGATCTTGATTGTACGGCTCAGGAATATACCGATGCGATGACATTGACAGGGACAAAGGTCGAGGGATTTGAACGCTTCGACGCAGATTTGGAAAAGATTGTTGTGGGGAAGGTTCTCAAAATAGAACGTCATCCAGACGCGGATAAGCTTGTGATCTGTCAGGTTCAGGTGGACGCGGATGGCAGAACAATACAGATTGTAACAGGCGCCCCAAATGTAAAGGAGGGTGCAGTTGTTCCGGTTGTGTTAGACGGCGGGCGCGTAGCTGGCGGTCATGATGGAAAAGTGACGCCGGGCGGAATAAAAATTAAAAAAGGCAAACTTCGCGGCGTGGAGTCGGACGGTATGATGTGTTCGATCGAGGAGATGGGTCGGACGCGCGAGATGTATCCAGATGCGCCGGAGGAAGGGCTTTATATTTTCAGTGATAATCCCGCTTACGATAAACTGGAAATCGGTTCGGATGCAGTGGAGGCGCTTGGACTTCACGATGTTAATTTTGAGTATGAAATTACAAGCAACCGCGTGGATTGTTTTGGAGTGCTTGGCATTGCAAGGGAAGCGGCGGCGACGTTTCAAAAGGCTTTTGTGCCGCCGGTTGTGACGGAAACGGGAAATCGTGAGAAGGCTTCTGATTATGTATCAGTGGAAATTGAAGATACCAAACTTTGCAGCCGCTATGTCGGCAGAGTTGTAAAAAATATTAAGATTGCGCCTTCTCCGATGTGGCTTCAGAGAAGACTTGCGGCAAACGGTATCCGTCCGATCAACAATATTGTGGATATTACAAATTATGTGATGGAGGAGTACGCGCAGCCAATGCACGCATACGATCTTGACCAGCTTTCTGGAAGAAAGATTGTTGTGCGGCGGGCGAAGGACGGGGAAGAGTTCGTAACGCTTGACGGGCAGACAAGAAAGGTGGATTCCTCTATGTTAATGATCTGCGATGCAGAGAAAGCAGTTGGCATTGCAGGCATTATGGGAGGAGAAAATTCAAAAATTACAGACAATGTAACAACAATGTTGTTTGAGGCAGCATGTTTTGACGGTACAAATATACGGCTTTCCAGCAAAAAACTTGGAATGCGCACCGATGCAGCTGCGAAGTTTGAAAAAGGGCTTGACCCAAACAATGCAATGACTGCGATAAACCGTGCATGTCAGCTGATTGAGGAACTTGGCGCAGGTGAGGTGGTCGGCGGAGCTGTGGATGTGTACCCGGAGCCAAAAATGGAAAAGCGCGTAAAATTTGATTATAAGCGCACAAATGCAGTTCTTGGAATTGAGCTTGAAAAAAGCGAGATGATCCGCTATTTTGAAAAATTAAATCTCAACTACGATCACGAGACTGACGAGGTGATTGTCCCAACATGGCGTCAGGATGTAAATGAACAGTGCGATCTGGACGAGGAAGTTGCAAGATTTTACGGCTACGACAAAATACCGACAACATTGCCGACCGGCGAGGCGACAACCGGAAAGATTTCCTTTAAGATGCGCATTGAGCAGATTGCACGGCAGATTGCGGAACAGTTTGGCTTCTCAGAAGCACAGACATACTCCTTTGAGAGCCCGAAAGTGTTTGAAAAGTTGCTGCTTAGCCAGGAGGACAAACAGAGGCAGGCGGTTGTAATCAGCAATCCTTTGGGCGAGGACTACAGTGTGATGCGCACGCTTCCTCTTGGCGGCATGTTGACCTCCCTTGCGACAAACTATAATCGCAGAAATAAAAATGTAAGATTGTATGAACTTGCAAATATCTATCTGCCAAAGTCGCTGCCGCTTTCCGAACTGCCGGATGAGAGAACACAATTTACACTGGGATTTTACGGGAACGGCGACTTCTTTGACTTAAAAGGAGTTGTAGAAGAATTTTTGGAAAAAGCGGGGATTACAGGGCTTTTGACTTATGAGCCAAAAGCGGATAAAAATTTCCTGCATCCAGGCAGGCAGGCACAGATTCGCCACAATAATGACGTGATAGGCTATCTTGGGGAAGTTCATCCAGAAGTGCTTGGAAGTTACGAGATCGGGGAGAGAGCTTATATCGCTGTGCTGGATATGCCGCAGATTGTCGAGAAAGCTGGTTTTGATATAAAGTACACTGGGATAGCGAAATACCCAGCGATGTCCCGCGATATCAGCATGGTGATGGACAAAGGAATTCTTGCCGGGCAGGTGGAGCAAGTAATCCGCAAAAACGGCGGGCGTTATCTGGAACATTTCGAGCTGTTTGATATTTATGAGGGTGCTCAGATTGCGGAGGGCAAGAAATCAATGGCGTACTCTGTCAGTTTCCGGGCAAGTGATAAAACTCTCTCAGACGCTGAAGTAAACAGCGCAGTGGAGAAAATCTTAAAAGGTTTGGCGGAGCTTGGCATTGAACTCCGCTCCTAAAAACACCGCAGAACCGCCGCACAAAATTTGTGCGGCGGTTCTTTTTATGCGCAGACCCATGCAGCGGAAAGAAAATTTGCGTCTGGTGCGTGGGAACTCGATTGCAAGAAATGTATAAATCACAAAAAGTTTTCTTCTATACTAACTGTAAAAGAAACAGAAAACGTGCCATAAAAAATTTGTTGTGAGTGAAATTTAAATCCAGCGTAAATGTTAGAAAAACATTGTACTGCTTTATGTATGCACTTATAAGAACTGCCTTATGTATGAGCCATAATTGTAAAAGGAATGACACATCTATGCCACACTCCCATGACATAATGCCGTAGAATAAAAATTCATTTTGACGATTTCATGGAATAGGTGTAGAATGTCGGTGCCAGGTTTTGGCATCTACGTGTAACTTGCGAGGATTTAGGAGTGGAGGATACCATGGCTGATAAGAAGAAACACAGATACCTTGTTGCAATCCTATGTATGGCATTGCTTTGCCCTTATATCATGACGGTTTTGGCAGAGGGAGCCGGAATGCTTTTTGCATCGGCAGCGCCAATACCAGTCAAGGGAGTCTGCACAGCGAATGAGTTAAATATTAGAAGCGGTCCAGGAACAAACTATGAACAAGTAAAAGTGAATGGAGTTGGAGCTTATTTGACAAAAAATCAAGAAGTTGAAATTTTGTCAGAAAAAAACGGTTGGTATGAAGTGAGGACGACATTTCAGAAAAAGTCTGTAACTGGTTACAGTCTTGGCACATACATAAAGGTGACGGCAACCGTTACGCCGACTCCTACACCAAAACCGACCGCGACGCCAAAGCCGACAAAGGAACCGGACAAAAGTGAGATGATTGAAGTAACGACATACAACATTTCTCTTCCGGCGTATGTTACGGCAAATGAACTGAATTTCCGAACATCGGCGGATACAGGTGCGGATATTATTGCCACTCTGAAAAATGGCGATACTGTCACAGTGCTTGGACAGAAAACTGTGGATGGAAGAAAGTGGTACAAGATTTCTAAAACAGTGAGTGGAAAGAAAAAAACTGGTTATGTGGTCAGCGATTATATTAAATTTACGCCAGCAAAGGGATTTTATGTAAAGACGAACGCCAAAATGGGGTTAAATTCGTCCGCAGGATCGCAGACGATGGTAAAAACATCCGCAGGCAAAGATGTGTCTGTCGCAAAAGGAACAAAGCTGTATGTTTTAAATGAGCTGTCAAAGAATGGTGAAAAGTGGTTTCAGATAGAAGTGACAGTCTCAAAGGTAAAATATAAAGGCTATGTAAAGTCCCTTGACGTTACGCTTGTAGGAACTGAGGAGAAAACTTATGTTACGCCAACTCCGACGCCAACGCAGGCGCCGTCGGTTGAAGGAGATCAGAAATTTCAGTATACAGCGGCGGTTACGGCAAATGAGTTAAATATGCGAAAAAAAGCATCTACATCAAGTGATGTGCTTGTTTTAATGAAAAAAGGGCAGAAAGTAAATGTTTTAGATGAAGTTCGTGTAGATGGAACAGTATGGTATTATATATCTGGAACCGTTGATGGAAAAAAATACAACGGTTATGCAGTGGCATCGTATATTAAGCTTAATTTTGATACAAAGGTTTATGCGAGTGCTGAAGCTGCGCTGAAATTGCGCGAGAAGGCAAATTCAAAAGCTGTGTATGTAACGACAAAAAGTGGAACTGTGCTGTCGATTCCAAAAGGAGCCATTGTAGAACTTCTTGCAGAGACAAGTGTTGGGTCGTCAAAGTGGTTTCAGGTAAAGGCAACGGTTGACGGTAAGGAGTACAAAGGTTATGCGACGTCTGCGCAGTTATCTCTTGCTGCAGCAAAAGAAGAAAAACCGACGCCGACCCCTTCCGCTTCTCCGGCTCCTTCTGCAGCGCCGGAACCATCGGCTTCCCCGACGCCTTCTTCCACTCCAATCCCAACGCCTTCTCCGACCCCGACGATCACCCCAATCCCGCTTCCGGAGCCGATTGGAAAAGGGACGATTATAGAAGGGGTGGAAGCACTTGCGTTAAAAGTAGAGCCAAAGTATGGCAGCAAGCTGGTACTAAATGAAAACGGTTATTCTGTTGTTGTGACAAATAAAGGAGAATTTGATATTTTAGAATATGTTCCTGACCAGGAACGTGTCTGGTGCTATGTCAGCTTTGTTGAAAACGGGGTACAGTACGTCGGATATATTAATGCAGAGTATGTAAAACAGCTTGAATCAGGAGATATTTCCAGCGAGAATCCAACGCCGACGCCAACCCAGATTCCGCTTGATACAACAGACTTTGAGCTTATGCTCTCGTCGCAGAATTTCCCGGAAAGCTACAAAGAGGGGCTTCGGATGCTGCATGAACAGCACCCAACTTGGCAGTTTGTCGCTCATCACACCGGACTTGACTGGAACGATGTACTTGATAATGAGAGTATTGCAGGCAAAAATTTAATTCCAAATACAATGGGCAATGAATGGAAGTCTTTTGACGAGAATGCTTATAACTGGAAGACGGACAGCTTTATTGTGTATGATGGTTCGACCTGGGTGACAGCTTCCAGAGAGGCGGTTGCCTATTATATGGACCCGCGGAATTTTCTGGATGAGGATAATATTTTTCAGTTTGAACTGTTGACTTATGAGCCTTCCTATCAGACTTATGAAGGTGTGGAGGGAATTTTAAAGAATACAATGTTGTCTTATGCTACCGCCAAATATCAGGATGACAGCGGGCAGGAGCGAGCGATGACCTACGGTGAAATTTTTATGGCAGCAGCGGAATATTCCGGTGTAAGCCCGCTTCATTTAGCATCCCGTGTAAAGCAGGAAGTAGTGATTGGAACAAATTCCGTCAGCAACAGCGTCACAGGAACCGTTGCAGGATTTGAAGGATTGTACAACTTTTACAACATTGGCGCATATCATAGTACAGTAGCAGGAGGAGCGATTGCAAATGGATTAAAATATGCTAAAAATGGCGGTACGAATGCTGCGCTGAACGAGAGTATGCTGATTCCATGGACAGATCCATATCGCTCTATTTTAGGAGGAGCATACTACATTGGCTATTCTTATATTTCAAGAGGACAGAATACAATATACTTGCAGAAATTTAATGTGACACCGACTTCAACTTACGCGCATCAGTATATGGCAAATGTGGAAGCGCCATATTCCGAAGGCCGCAAAGTTGCTGCGGCATACAAGGAATTTTCTGACTTGCCGCTGGTATTTTCCATTCCAGTATACTTAAATATGCCGGAGGAAGCATGTCCAGTTCCAACAACTGCATATAATCCAAATAACTGGTTAAAATCGCTTGCGGTAGAAGACGAGACAGGAAATCGTATGGCGCTTACTCCAACGTTTGATATAACGGTGGATCAGGAGTATTATCTTGTTGTGGACAGCAGCTGCGAGTCCATTCGAATTGTGGCAGAAACCGTCAGCGATAAAGCGATTGTCACAGGGGATGGATGGAACATTGTAGAAGCCGGGAACAATACCTTTACAGTGGGAGTTATGGCGGAAAATGGAGATATCAAAGAGTACCAGATTATTGTTGCACGGTCAGAGTAAACGAGAAAAATAAAAAAAACAGAAAGGGGAAGTCGAAGTATGAGATGGACAAGGAAGCGAACAATGTTCTTTATCGCAGTTTTTGTATGTATTATAACCGCGAAGAGCAGCCAGGTTTATGCTGCCAGCGCGAATATCAGTTTTACTGCGGATGAGGACGTGGAGGCAGGGATGGAATTTACCGTCACCCTTTCAATCACAGCAGATGTGTCCATCGGAGACTTCGAGGGGTATCTTACTTACGATACAGATATGGCGGAGTACGTAAGCGGTCCAGCATGTATTACGGGCGGCGACGGCTATTTAAAAATATCAGATATCAATGCATCGCCGTCAAACCAGATAAGAAATTATGTAATGATATTTCGGGCATTGAAACGTGGAATGTGCCAGTTTCGTATTACAGGCGTCCCAGTTGTATATGCTTATGAAAATGGCAATGCAATGTCTGTTCTTTCGGAACCGTATACAATGCAGATTGCCGCGGCGTCAGACGCTTCAGATAATGCGCTTGCGTCGGCGCTGCGCGTAAGCCCAGGGACACTTGTGCCAGAATTTTCACCGGAGATAACGGAGTACGAGGTGGCGGTTGCTGCTGGAACAAAACGTTTGGTTATCAGCGCTGTGCCGGAAGATATAAGAGCGAGCGTCAGCATCGCAGGAAATGAAGAACTCTTGGACGGAGAAAACCATGTTAATATCACAATTACAGCTGAGAACGGTTCCGTCAGGATATACCATATTTTAGCGATTGTCGGCGGTTCTGATACTCCGGTTCCAGAGGCGACGCCCGCCCCAGAAGTTCCAGAGGAAAAAGATGCCGCATTCTATGTGGAAGCGGATGGAGATGGATTTGTACTTGGAGGGCGCTACAGCTACCGTATAGAAGAACTGCCGGATGGCGAGACGCCACCGGACGGCTACCATAAAGATTACCTGCTGATCTCTGGCGAGACAATTACAGCGTATATGACAGCGAAGGATTCGGATGCATGTCTGTTGTGGCTTGTGAATGAAGCGGGGGAAAAAGGGTGGTATCGCTTTGACCGGAACGAGTATACAGTGCAGAAATACGCGCCGGAGGTTATTGTAGTTACAGATACTTCAGAAGCCAAGCAAAAGCTGGATGAGCTGCTGCTAAAAACAAAAGAGTATGAGAGAAACAAAAATCGAATGAGCATTCTTGTCGGTGTTCTTGGAGCGGCGGCGATCTTGTTGGGCGTTTTGTGTATACGGCTGTTTGTTCGCAGCCGCGGGGCTTGGGAGGATGATTTTTAATCTTATCAAAAAAAGTTTTTGCCTCGGTTCTTGTATGTGCGCAGCAATTGTAAAAGAAGCATAAAATAAGAAAAAGGGATTGCAGCAAATAGGAGGAATCATGAGGAAAATTATTTTTGGTATTTTAAGATTAGCAGGCGAAAGTTTTCTTTCGCCTGTTTTGCGCGATTTATAGTAATTTATTCCGCACATTGACAAGTACAGTAGATTGTTATATTATATGTATAACAAATGGTAACCAGTGTGGCAGAAAAATTTTTCGCACTGCACTTTGTGTCTGCGCGCTGTAAAGCCTACGGCTTGACGCAAAGTTGCTTATGTTGAGAGAAACAGCGCAGAAATGGGGATTTGTATGCTTGTCACCATTGATTTTAACAGCGATGAAGCGATTTATATTCAACTGTGCAATCAGATTATTTTAGGAATCGCCACAGCTGAACTGCAGGATGGCGATAGCTTGCCGTCCGTGCGGGAGCTGGCGGACAATATTGGCATCAATATGCACACAGTAAACAAGGCTTACGGAATACTGAGGCAGGAGGGCTATTTGAAGCTGGATCGCAGAAGAGGAGCAGTAGTTGCGCTTGATTATGATAAAATTGAAGCGCTTGCTCAGCTTAAAGGACAGCTCCGCGGTGTGATGGCGCGCGCGGTCTGCCGCGGAATTACCCGCGAGGAAGTTCATAAGGCGGTGGATCAAGTTTATAATGATTTTTTGTAGTGTTATGGGAGGAAATGACGTTTTTGTTTGGAGGGGGTACGGTTTATGTTATGTGGTGTTTGTAAGACGAGGGAAGCAAGAATCTTTTATACAGAGATTATTAACGGGGAAAAAAAGGAACAATATTTATGTGAGGAATGTGCGACAAAAAGCACAAGTCTGCGTTTAAAAACGCCGTTTGGCGGGGAGACTTTTTCTCTTGGGGGACTTTTGTCCGGTCTGTTTGAAGAAGAGCAGGAACCAGAGCTGAAAGAGAAAATTTCTGCTGTGTCAGAGGGGCTGACATGTGAAAAGTGCGGTATGACTTACGATGAATTTAAAGAGAGAGGAAGTTTTGGATGCGCTGGCTGCTATCAAAGTTTTGGAAAAGTTTTGGCAAAAAATATAAAAAATATTCAAGGTTCGGATATCCATGTCGGTAAGAGACCGAACGGTGTTGTGGAAAAATCGGAGCCAGAACCAGAAAAAGGAGTGAAGTTATCCGAGGTAGAAAAACTTTCCATGCAGTTGGATCAGGCAGTTGAATGTGAAGAGTATGAGCTGGCAGCGTCGCTGCGCGACCGTATCCGGGAATTGAAAAATGGGCGGGGGGAGGTTTCCAGGTGAACAAGTGGTACGAATATACAGACGAAGACAGCATTGTAATATCAAGCCGTGTTCGACTTGCGAGGAATTTGGAAGAATACCGGTTTGCGGGAAAAATGAGGGATAAGGAGTGCGCTGCACTGGTGCAGCGCGTGAGAAATCAAGCGCCGCGGCTTGAGGGAAAAGAAGGTATAAAATATTATTCCTGCTGTATTAATAAATTGTCGGATATGGATAAAACATCTTTGCAGGAATGGTATATCATCAGTGAAGAGATTACCCAAAAAGAGCAGGAAACCGCGCTTGTAATGTCGGAGGACGAGGGTCTTAGCGTTATGGTAAATGAGGAAGATCACATCCGCATTCAGGCAGTAACGCAGGGGGCAGATCTGGAGGGGGCATATTTTCGGGCAAACCGGGCGGACGACTGTTTTGAGGAGCTGGGATATGCATTTGATAATCGGTATGGTTATCTTACAACTTCTCCGTTAAATGCGGGAACTGGAATGCGCGCGTCATATTTGGCATTTTTGCCTGCATTGACAATGACGGGAAAAATACAAAAACTTGTGGATGAAGCAGGCAGGTACGGCGTCGCAATACGGGGAGTTCCAGGGGAGGGAATTAAGACTTACGGCTATCTTTACCGGATATCAAATCAAAAGACGCTCGGCTGTACAGAGCGCGAAATTATCGACAATCTCAAACAGATTTTACGGCAGGTTGTTGATCAGGAAAATAAATATAGAGATTATCTATGCAATATCAGCGCAAATGAAATCGAAGATAAAGTTTACCGCTCCTACGGAGTTTTAAGGTACGCAAAGCGGATTAGCACGGAGGACGGTCTGACGCTGCTGGCTCAATTAAAGCTCGGCAGGGATATGGGGATGATTCCAATTCCAAGAAGTATCAGCTTATATGAGCAGATGGTGCGTATACAGCCGGCCAATATCCAGAAAGTGTGCGGCAGAAGTTTAAACGACAATGAACGGGCGGCGTACCGCGGAGAATATTTAAATAAGTTGATGGAAAGTTATAAAATATAATAGAGATTTAAAAATCAGTTTCGAAAAAATATCACAGAACTTAGTATTGTTTATGCCGCAGGCAGGCGGCAGAATGTGAGGCCATTATGGAAGAAAGATTTACGGAAAATGCGAGGGAGGCGGTGCGTCACGCAACAGCGACGGCTTACGAGCTGACACATAATTATATCGGGACAGAACACATTTTGATCGGTCTTACCAAAGCGGACGGCGTTGCGGGCAGAGTGCTCTCAGAACATGATGTGGATGAGGAAAAGCTGCTGGATCTGGTCAGTCAGTTGATTGCGCCGACAAACGGTGTCAAAGTGATGGAAAGAGACAATTTTACCCCGCGCGCACGAAAGATCTTTGAGGCAGCAGGCAGAGAAAGCCAGAGGATGAAATCGGCGCGCATCGGCACAGAGCATATACTTTTAGCGCTTTTGCGCGAGGCGGATTGTATTGCGGTGCGCCTGCTCAACACTTTGGGAGTCAATCTGCAAAAGCTTTATATGGACACAATGGCGGCTATGGGAGTTGATACGGCAGCGATGAAAAATGGGTTTGGCGGCGCAAAGATAAGATCGCGGGGACGCCAGCAGACGCCGACGCTAAATCAGTACAGCCGTGATTTGACACAGTTTGCGAGAGAAGGGCGGCTTGACCCAGTGATCGGGCGGGAAACGGAGATTCAAAGAGTAATCCAGATCTTAAGCCGAAGGACAAAAAACAATCCTTGCCTGGTCGGTGAGCCTGGTGTTGGAAAAACAGCGGTGGCGGAGGGACTTGCACAAAAAATTGCAGACGGGGATGTGCCGGATGTTATTGCGGACAAGCGGGTTATGACATTGGATTTGTCCGGGATGGTAGCTGGGTCAAAATACCGCGGCGAGTTTGAGGAGCGCATTAAAAGAGTGATTGGAGAAGTGGTTGCAGATGGAAATGTTCTTCTGTTTCTCGACGAGCTTCACACAATTATCGGCGCGGGCGGCGCGGAGGGTGCAATCGATGCGTCAAATATTTTAAAGCCGTCGCTTGCACGCGGAGAAATTCAGCTGATTGGGGCGACGACAAGGGAAGAATACCGGAAGCATATTGAGAAGGATGCGGCGCTTGAGCGGCGTTTCCAGCCGGTGGTAGTCGAGGAACCAGGGGAGGAAGAAGCGATTCAGATTTTGATGGGACTTCGGTCAAACTACGAGGAGCATCACAATGTAGCGATACAGGACGAGGCGCTCTTTGCGGCGGTGAAGCTGTCAAGCCGCTATGTCAACGATCGATTTCTTCCAGACAAGGCGATTGATGTGATGGACGAGGCCGCCTCCCGCGTGCGCCTTGGCGCTTACGCGCCGTCTCCGAAAATGAAAGAACTTGAGGAGAAAATTGCACAGTATGAAAAAGAAAAAGAGCAGGCAATTAAGGCGGAAGAATTTGAGCGTGCGGGAGATCTAAGCAAAAAACAGGCGCGCGCAAGGGACGGGCTTGAGCAGCTGCGAAAAAAGCGAAATGAGGAGAGGGAAGTCGCAAAGCTTTTTGTCGGCGCGGAAGAAATTGCGGACGTGGTATCGCAGTGGACCGGGATACCATTAAAGAAACTGAAAGAGGAGGAGGGCGAGCGGCTGCTTCGGCTGGAAGATACTTTGCATGAGCGCGTAGTAGGGCAGCAGGAAGCTGTGGCGGCAGTGGCAAAAGCAATCAGGCGGGGAAGAGTAGGATTAAAAGATCCAAACCGGCCAATTGGTTCATTTTTGTTTCTCGGACCGACCGGCGTCGGAAAAACAGAACTTTCCAAAGCGCTTGCGGAGGCAATGTTTGGAAATGAGAGCGCAATGATACGTGTCGATATGACAGAATATATGGAAAAGCACAGCGTTTCCCGAATGATCGGTTCGCCGCCGGGATATGTTGGATATGATGAAGGCGGGCAGTTAAGCGAGAAAGTGCGAAAAAATCCATACTCTGTTATTTTGTTTGACGAAATTGAGAAAGCCCACCCAGATATTTTTAATATTCTGCTTCAGATTCTTGACGATGGGCATGTGACAGATTCGCAGGGGCGGAAGGTGAGTTTTAAAAATACGATTATTATTATGACTTCCAACGCCGGCGCGCAGAGTATTGTATCTCCGAAAAGACTTGGATTTTCAGGGGCGGCGGATGAAAACGCAGATTACAATAAGATGCGCGACGGTGTAATGGACGAGGTGAAACGCCTGTTTAAGCCGGAGTTTTTAAATCGTATCGATGAGATGATTGTGTTCCATTCGCTGACGAGAAACGATATTCGACAGATTGTCGAGATTATGGTGGAAACCATATCAAAACGCTGTTTTTCCCATATAGGAATAAAGTTGAAGTCGGAAGATTCGCTGCTTGATTATTTGGCGGAAAAGGGATTTGATGAAAAGTATGGAGCGAGACCGCTGCGCCGCGCGATTCAGTCCGAAGTTGAGGATCGGCTTGCCGAGGAGATTTTGGAAGGTCGTATAAAAGACGGGGATACGGTAACGCTCAGCTATCAGGATGCTTTAAAAGTGCAAGTACGCCATAAACGGCAGAAAAAATCAGATACTGCAGCGGCGAAACAGAAATCAAAGTAGCAGGGCAGATGCCGATACTTTCACAGGAACCGCATGAAAAACAGTAGAAAAATTATTTGAATTGTGGTATGATTATGCTACAAAAACGAGATTCCCAGAGAGAAGTGCGGCGGGGGAAGCCGCACAGGGAAGAATGGAGGATAGGATGAGCATAGAATTGATTCGCAGGGAAGAAGACGGAACCATAAGCTTTGGTGATTTCACACTTGAGACAAAATCGAAGGTGAATGATTTCGAATTTTGCGGCGATTTATATAAAGTAAAGTCATACTATGAAATAACAAAGTTGGAGAGAAATGGTCTGTTTGTGTATGAATCTGTCCCAGGAACAGCGGTAGAGCACTTTGGTGTTACGGATAAGGAAGTGTCGTTTGTGGTGAAGGCGGCGGAGGATGTACAGATTACTCTGGAGCTTGAACCAGAAAAAGAATACAAAATATTTATAAACAATACCAATGTGGGAAAAATGAAAACAAACCTTGGAGGAAAACTTGTATTGAGCGTAGAGTTGAAACAGTCGGAAAGCGCGTATGTCACAGTTGTAAAGTGCTGATCGGAGAGCAGGATGGCAGGAAAAGCAAAGTTGGTTTACTTCTGCAAGGAATGCGGCTTTGAGTCGTCAAAATGGCTGGGGCAGTGTCCTGGCTGTAAGCAGTGGAATACTTTTGTTGAGGAGCCAAATGCCAAACCTTTGTCGGCTCGCAGACAGGCTGTCGGACCGGGCGCTGCCGCGCCAGTTCCTCAGCGTCTTGCGGAGGTAGCTTACGGGGAGCAAGAGCGCAAGAGTACAGGGATCGGCGAGCTGGACAGGGTGCTTGGCGGCGGAATTGTCGCGGGTTCTTTGGTGCTTGTCGGCGGCGATCCTGGTATTGGAAAATCGACGCTTCTTTTACAGATGTGCGGAAAGTTAGCTCAGGGGGATTGTCATGTACTGTATATTTCAGGGGAGGAGTCGCCGCAGCAGATTAAGATGCGTGCCGACCGCCTGGACAATCCAGGAGAAAAACTTTGGCTTCTTGCCGAGACAAGTCTGGATGTTATTGAGGCGGTAGTTGGGGAACAAAAGCCAAAGATTGTTGTGATCGACTCGATTCAGACAATGTACCGCGAGGATGTCGCGGCATCACCGGGCAGTGTAAGTCAGGTTCGGGAGACGACAGGGAGTCTTCTGCGCATTGCCAAAGGACAGGGAATCACAATTTTTATTGTCGGTCATGTGACAAAAGAAGGCGTGGTGGCGGGTCCGCGCGTCCTTGAGCATATGGTGGATACCGTGCTTTATTTTGAGGGGGACAAAGCGGCGTCATACCGTATTTTAAGGGCGGTGAAAAACCGCTTTGGCTCCACAAATGAGATCGGCGTGTTTGAAATGAGGCAGAACGGGCTGGAGGAAGTACAAAATCCATCAGAATATATGCTGGAGGGGCGACCGGAGGGAGAGCCAGGTTCCGTGGTTGCCGCGATGGTCGAGGGAAGCAGGACGATGCTTGTGGAAGTGCAGGCGCTTGTCTGTCAGACAAACTTTAATATGCCCCGAAGAACGGCGGCAGGCACGGACTACAATCGAGTTACTCTTTTGCTTGCAGTGCTGGAAAAGCGAACAGGTATTGAACTTTCATTCTGTGATGCTTATGTTAATGTGGCGGGAGGAATGAAAGTCAATGAACCTGCGCTTGACTTGGCTGTTGTGTTCGCTATATTGTCGAGCTACAAAAATAAGGCTGTCCCAGAGCATACAATCGTGTTTGGCGAGGTCGGGCTGACTGGTGAGGTGCGAGCGGTGGCGATGGCAGAACAGCGCGTGGCGGAGGCGGAAAAGCTCGGTTATGCACAGTGTATTCTGCCTTATGCAAATATGGAGAATATTAAAAAAAATGGGATGGTAGCTGGAAAGATTCGTTTGACAGGAGTACGGAATGTCAGGGAGCTCTTTGGATTGTTTGAGAGGTAACAGTATGTCAAATTGCAAGGACAACAATATGCAGGAAGGGCTTCGTCGGCTGCAGAAAGCACAGCTCGCAGTAGGTCAGAGCGCGTTTCATGCGATCAATGAACACGATAAGCTGATGCGGCTGCTTCAGGAACTTTTAGCCGAGGCGGATGAAATGTTTGGCAGTATGGATATCATCAATATGGAAATAATATCCATGCTTGCAGAATCAGGAATTACCGACGAGCAGAGAGAAAATTTTTCCCAAATGAATGATCAGAATGCCATTATGACAGGACGACTGCTTGACCGACTGCAAGGTATTTTAGTGGAAGCGGAGGTTGGGAGCCAGACCATACATAAAATGGAGGAGGACATTGCAATGGCACAAGATGCGGTGGATCTGCTTCGTGAGGTCACAGAGTTTCTGACATAATAACTGTTTGCAAAAGCGTTGCATTCCGGTTCAGTTTTCAACGAACCAGTCTGTCACAAAAAAGCTACGGAAATGGGGATGGCAATGAAGTGTATACGGAAAAGGGCAGCTTGTATTTTCGCTGTGATGGTCATGCTTACTTCCTGCGGGAAAAGTGAGCCAGAAAATAATGGCATCGTTGCGATCGATGTCGTAAAAAATTATGAACACAAGACAAGGGTGGAGGTGGCGGAGCCAACGCCAGATGTCAATATTCCTCCAGATCCGACAAAAGAGCCAACACCGACAGGAACTTTGCCTGCGGATAATGATTTTGAAGAAACAAACGATACCGTATATGTTGCTGTGTCAACATTAAACCTGCGCAAAGGACCGTCAACTGATACAGAAATCGTTGCGAAAGCGGTTTACGGCGATTCGTTTACCCGCGTGGCAAAAGGAAAAAATGGGTGGGACAAACTTTTGTATGAAGGGCAGGAAGTGTATGCCTTTGCCGATTATTTATCTGTAAAAGAAATAAAAAAACAGTCAGCGACAGGACTTTCCGGGTTGATCGCTGATTCCAAAAAAAAAATGAAAATCGTTGACACCTCGAAACAGATTTACTCCTATGATGAAATGTGTGCTGATCTTTTGGAGCTGGCTGCGGCTTATCCAGAACAGGTAAGCTATACAAATTTGGCGGTGACTGAGGACGGCAGAAATGTGTATTGTGCTGTTGTTGGAAACTCTGGTGCAAAAAAAGCGGTACTGATTCAAGCTGGTATCCATGCAAGAGAATACATGACTTGTATGCTTGTGATGAATCAGCTTGAATTTTATCTTGCTTATGCACAGGAGGCAATTTATGCAGAAAAAAATGTAGGGGATATGTTAAAGCAGGTGGCGTTCTATATAGTGCCGATGGTAAATCCCGATGGAATAGCGATCAGCCAGTACGGTTTGGATGGTATTCAGAGTGTCTCTGTGCGCGAGAAAGTGCAGGAGTGGTATCAGGCGGATAAAGAAGCAGGAAGAACGAGTGCTTCTTTATCGGATTATATGAAATACTGGAAAGCGAACGCGCGCGGTGTTGATCTAAATCGCAATTTTTCTTATGGATTTCGGGAGTATGGTGGTTTTCCTGCTCCGTCCTCACAAAAATACAAGGGAACTTTTGCCGGTTCAGAGGCAGAAACAGCAGCGTTAATACAGCTGACGGAGGAAGTTCATCCAGTTTTTACGATCAGTTATCATGCGACAGGAAGTGTGATTTATTGGGATTACGGGCAGACAGGAGAACTTCGGCAGCGCTGTGAGGAACTAGTAGAAAAAATACATTTTGTAAATGGCAATGAGATTCGATATGCCGTTTCCGATAAGCAGGATGCTGCCGGGTATGGAGATTGGTGTGTTATGGAGAAGGGAATACCATCCGCCACGATAGAGATCGGCGTTGGCGCAGCTCCTCTTGTGATCGGGGAATACAGTGATATTTGGGAACGCAACGCTCCATTATGGGCAGCATTAGCAGATTTTGCGCTTTCCGTGGAATAAAGAGCAAAAAAAAATCAATAAAGGAGAAAATGTGAGATGAGTGATAATATGGTGTTGCTTTCGCAGGGTGAAATTGATTCCTTGTTAGATTTTTTAAAACAGCAAAAGAGCAAATTTGGCAATGAAGTGATGGATCAGGAGAGCGTTGACCGTTTGATTTCTCTGCTTCGCACGGACAGTTCTAGAAATGTTAAGTTCGATACCGTTGTGCCGGAGATGAAGAGAGGCAGCGGGAATGCCCTGATTCGCATTGAGGAGATTGGAAGCCTGAAGGAGCAGCAGCAAAACTGCAAACTTGAATGTGAGATGGATCAAGGTACGGGCTATATCCGTATTTTTTGCTATGATAAGGTATCGGATAAAAAATATTATATTACACCGAAATGTATGGAACAAATGCGCTATATCAGTGGTGATAACAGCGAGTGGGGGCGGGCTGTAGTGCCTTTAACCTTCGACCAGATCGCAGTGCTGTTCTCTGTAAAGTACAGTAAAGCTACGTTTGATAAAATAACGGCGATTTTTACAGAAAGGATGTACGGGGAAGCAGGAGCAAATATTTCGGATCTCTATATGCCGACAGCGTACAATTTAATTCACCATCTCAGTGACTGATTTTTGATAAAAAATAGAGGCTGTCACGAAAATTTACAAAAATTTTGAAGAAAAGGGTGCATTTTCCGGCGAGATTCATTTCTAGGGCTTAAAATTGGGTTATTTGGGAAAATGTTACTTTTATAAAAGCTACAATCATGGGGGATTATGGAAACCTTTTTCCTGCAAATTTCACAAAAAATGACGGTAAAAACAGTCTGAAATCAAGAAAAGCCAAGGGATTGACGTAAAAACCAAACTGTGGTATATATAATGGCATAAAATATCTCGATACCATTACCAAGAAGGAAGGTTGCCTTAGTACTGTAGGTATCACAGACAAGGTGTTTTATGAAAAAGGGGCTTAGATTATGGAATTAAAAAAGGTGAAATTTAATCAGGTTGACGAGGTAAAGGAGTTTGTCAGCGCAGCTGTCAAGTGTGATTTTGATATCGACGTAACCTATAATAAAGTTATTGTAGATGCAAAATCGTTTCTTGGAGTATTAAGTTTAGCGTCACTGCCAGTTGTTGTTGAAATGCATGGTGAGAACAATCACTTTCAGAGTGTCTGCCAGAAATTTGCGTGCTGATTTTACGGGCAAAAGATGCGAGGGGCATCAAAACAGGAAAACAAAAACTTGGGAAACCGGCTTCTTTTCGGAAGCCGGTTTTTTTGTGTACAAGATATTGTTTTACTTAAAGCGGAAAGAAAATGGAGCGTTATCTTTGTAAAATTTTATAGAAAATACAGAACTATTATAAATTATCATGAAAACTTAAAGATACAGCTTGAAAAATAAGAAGGAAAACGATATACTGTTTAACATGTCATATAAAACACAGTAAAGAAAGGAATAAATAAATGTACAAACTGATATGCAGGGATGGAAGTGCGAAGCGCGGCGAAGTATCCACAGTACATGGTGTGATACAGACTCCTGTCTTTATGAATGTTGGTACAGTCGGCGCGATTAAGGGCGCAGTGTCTACAGCGGATTTGCATGACATAGGAACACAAGTAGAACTGTCCAATACGTACCATCTTCATGTCAGACCAGGTGACGAGGTGGTAAAAAAACTTGGCGGACTTCACAAATTTATGGTGTGGGACAAGCCCATATTAACAGATTCTGGTGGATTTCAGGTATTTTCCTTAGCAGGACTTCGCAAAATTAAAGAGGAGGGAGTCTATTTTCATTCCCATGTTGACGGCAGAAAAATTTTTATGGGTCCAGAGGAAAGTATGCGGATACAGTCCAATTTGGCTTCCACAATCGCCATGGCTTTTGACGAGTGCGCTCCGCACCCGGCGACAAGGGATTATATGGAGAAATCTGTGGCGAGAACAACGCGCTGGCTTGCGCGCTGCAAGCAGGAAATAACTCGTCTGAACTGTCTTGAAGATACGATCAATCCGCAGCAAATGTTGTTTGGCATCAATCAGGGAGGAGTGTTTGAGGATATCCGCATAGAACATGCCAAGAGAATAACTGAGTTTGAACTTGACGGTTATGCGCTCGGAGGTCTTGCAGTTGGGGAAAGCCACGAGGAAATGTACCATATTATTGAAAAGACCGTGCCATATCTTCCTGTTGATAAACCTGTCTATTTGATGGGAGTAGGAACGCCAGCCAATATTTTGGAGGCGGTGGAGCGGGGCGTTGATTTTTTTGACTGTGTTTATCCTGCAAGGAATGGCAGACATGGACATGCTTACACAAATCACGGCAAAATGAATCTGCTTAATGCAAAGTATGAGCTTGATTCTGACCCAATTGAAAAAGATTGCGGCTGTCCGGTTTGCAGACGATACAGCAGAGCGTATATAAGACATCTGCTCAAAGCCAAGGAAATGCTTGGTCTGAGACTTTTGGTAACTCATAACCTGTACTTCTACAATAAAATGATGGAAGAGATCCGAGAAGCGATTGAAAAACAGGAGTATGCGGAGTACAAAAGAAAGAAATTAGCTGGATTTGAGCAGGAAGAAATGTAAAAAATAATAGAAGGCAGTAATGCCAGAATGGAGGAAATAATGAACTTTTTACTATTTTTGACCGAGGGCGGGGATGTTGCTGGCACTGCAGGAGCTGGTACAATGTCGATTGTATCGATGCTGATTTATGTTGTTGTGATCGGTGCAGTATTTTATTTCTTGCTGATTCGTCCGCAAAAAAAGCAGCAGAAACAGCAAGATGCACTTGTGAATTCTCTTGAGATCGGCGATAGTGTTTTGACGACCGCAGGATTTTACGGCGTTGTGATTGACGTGATGGAGGAAGTTATTGTAGTCGAATTTGGAAATAACAAAAATTGTCGTATCCCAATGAAAAAAACTGCGGTGGTCGAGGTGGAAAAACCGGAAAACAGCGAAGTAAAATAGGCGGTTATATCGTGGAACTCCTGTAAAACAACTGGATTTCCTGCCGCATAGAAGGGGGAATCAAAGGGGTGAGAATATCTTTTGGAATTTTTAAGTTTCCCCTTCCAGTGCCAATTTCAATCTCCGGTTTGTTTGCGCCGTGAAAGTCCGAGCCGCCGGAGATAAGAAGGTTAAACTGCGCGGCGAGCTGTCTGACAAACGCTTCGTCCGTGCCGGTATTTGCGGAATAGATCGCCTCAATTCCTGCAAGTCCTGCATCGCTTAAAAGGCTGACAAGCTCTCGGACGCCCTCTGGGGAGAGGTGGTAGAGCAGAGGGTGTGCAAGCACAGGAACGCCGCCAGCTTTGCGGATCGTGTCAATCGCTTCCTTCGGCTGCATGTATTCGCGGCGCACATAGTACGGAGTGTCGCTGTCAAGATACTTTCGAAAAGCTTCTCTGCGGTCTTTGGCATAGCCGTGTTCTACAAGAAAGCGGGCATAGTGCGCCCGTGTAATTACAGTGTCGTTTGTGCCGAACGTCAGGTCTTTTAATGTAATTTGAATATTTGCTGTCTGGAGGGCGCGCACCATTTTCTCGTTTCGGATATCGCGGGAGGTGCGGGCCTTTTCAAGTGCGGATACAAGCGCAGGGTGTTCTGGGTCGATAAAAAGCCCTAAAATATGAATATCGCGCTTTTTGTAATCAGCGGAAAGTTCAACACCCGGAATAACATACAGAAAACGCCCCTGAGCAGCGAGCTGCTCGGAAGCAGCGCGGGCTTGTGCGATACCATCTACACAATCATGGTCTGTAAGCGCAATCGCAGCAAGCCCTGATTTGGCGGCATAGTTTACTACTTCAGCCGGAGAAAGAGTACCGTCCGATTTATTTGAGTGGACATGTAAATCAATATATTCCATAAATTTCCTCCAATCTTATCACAATGGTGAAATATACAATCTTTGTTGGGGTGTTATTGTTGCTGAAAGCATCGACTTACTTCAAGCAATTTGCTCAAATAACAGAAATCATTCTAAAACATAATTTAGATAAGGTTGTCATATAGTTTACCATGCTTTTATAAAAAAGGAAAGGGGAAATTGATATGGAAAAAGAGATAACAGGCGGATTGCAGGCGATGCATTTTGTAAAAGCGTTTGTGATGTCGGCGCTGATCACGGCAGTACTGCTGTTAATCTGTGCGTTCTTGCTGCTGAAAACAGAGCTTCCAGAACAGACGCTTGGAATTATTCTGGCAGCAGTGGACGCACTGGCAGTATTTACCGGGGGTGTGTACCTTGGAAAAAAAGCAGGTCATCAGAAGTTTTTGTGGGGATTGATTTTTGGGATTCTCTATTTTATGGTTTATTTGTTGCTCTCGTTTCTGATTGGCGGACCAAAGCTACAGATGCAGAGCGTACTAAAATCGCTGCTTGTTATGGCGGCTGGGGGAATGATCGGAGGGATGGTAAGTTAGATAAAATAAAAGTCGCTGGATGGACTTATTTTTCTACATAGTATTACAGTACAACAATCGAGTAGGGAAGGTTTATCTTCCCTGCGCATAAAAAAGCCCGAATTCTAAAAAAGGATTCGGGCTTATCTGTTAAGGTAAAATTGGATTTTCTTCTGTTGTTATCTCTACTGGGGCGGAATCCGTTGTTTCATTCGGATCGGTCAAATCACTTTCCGGCTCCGATGTGGGTTCTAAAAGTTCTGGTGTAAAATTTGGGTCCTCCAACAGCTGCTGGTATGTATCTTCGTCTACTACTGTAACTTTGCAAAAATCATATTTCCCATTGTCAATCAATGTAAAAACATAGGCGGTGCCAACAGATTTTGCAGTGATCCTTCCGGTGCTGCTGACGGTTGCAATATCGGCGTCTGCAGAATAAAATTTTGCCGACTCTGCCGTGTTAAATGGCAGAAGGATTGTTTTAAGAGTTGTGCGTCCACCCTCAGCAAGAACGATTTCTGTCCTTGTCCATTTGACATTGATGGCTGGTGGGCCTACAGTGACCTCACAAGTCAAGGTGGTAATGGTTTTACGGCCTTCTTTTACAGTGACAGTAATTGTCGCGGTACCGTTTGAAATACCGAGAACTACACCGTTTTCATCCACAGTAGCAATTTCTAAGTCGCTCGACTTGAATATTGCTTTCTGGTCTTCGGAAAGATTGTAAACCGTGAGCGTGTACTCCGTGTCCTTGACAAGAGTTTTTGTCTTGGCCCTGAGCTTTATCTCAGCCTGCGCCTCCGCCGCCTGACTGTCGTCCGCCGTCTCAGATACTTCTTTTGCATAAGCAGGGACGAACTTGCCTTCCGGCGAAAACAGAGCAAAGAAAAAAACAAAACAAAGGACTACGATACACTTTAAGAAAAATTTCTTCATTGTAGTGCCTCCTGATTCGGTTTCTTTGCGTCACATCCGTCTATATTATAGTATAAGAATATGTCAGAATAGTGTCATTGGTGAAGAAAATTTGACTGCTGAAAACCTTGTAGTTTGGCATCGTGTGAAAAAAATGTGAAACCTGTTGTTTTTTGTGCAGAATTTGCATATAATAGGAGCATAAATTGGAGTAAGTTCGTGTTTAGACCAGTGCCAATGCAGAATTTTTGGAGGATGCGGCTTTTGTGGTACGCGCAGAAAGGAGTATTGAAGATGCAATACATATTGATTGCAGATGACAACCCGGATATCACAGATGTGCTTTCGACTTATGCGAAGAAAGAAGGCTATGAGCCTGTTATTGCTTCGGACGGAGAGGAGGCGTTGCAGCATTTTAAGAAATACAATCCGGGAGTAGTACTGCTGGATGTGATGATGCCGAAACTTGACGGCTATGCAGTGTGCCGTGAGATTCGCAAAACCTCTGATGTGCCAGTGATTTTGATTACGGCAAGAGGGGAGGATTTCGAGAAGATTATGGGGCTTGATATCGGCGCGGACGACTATATTGTCAAGCCGTTCAGCCCAAGTGAAGTGATGGCGCGCGTGCGTGCAGTGCTTCGCCGAATGGCAAAAAAGCCTCAGGAAGAAGCGTCAAAAAATGTTTTGACCATTGGAAATCTAGTGATAAATTTGGAGGAATATACGCTTACCATAGATGGTCAGAAGATGTCCATGACAAAAAAAGAGATCGAGACAATGTGGACATTAGCGAGCAATCCAAACAAAGTGTTCACGCGGGACAACCTTCTTGACAGTCTCTGGGGATTTGATTATTATGGGGATAACCGGACAGTTGATTCGCATATCAAGCGTCTGCGTGCGAAACTTGACAGTGTGGAGCATCCACAGTGGTCCATTAAGACAATATGGGGTGTTGGTTATAAATTTGAGATCGAGATGGCATAGTTTATGGCGAAGTTCATACGGCTTTTTGCTGAGAGAGGACAAGAAAGAAACCGAAGCAGACTGCTTTTAAAAACATACTTGTGTTTTGCTTTTATGGTGATTTTGGTCGCAGCGATCATCGGGAGCATTTTTTTGGAAATGTATCAGGATACAACGCGCAGGCAGTACCGCACACAGCTTTCAAATCAGGCGGAGCGGGTGAAAGCGCGCTTTCAGGAATTTATTCGAAATGAAGATTATCAGGGATGTTTAAGCTATCTTGAGATTCTTCAGGAGATTGAGCAAGTTGAGATTTGGTCGCTTGCCAACCCGTATTCGGATACGCCGATGAATCAGGCGATGACAACAATTGATTTTTTTGATGTGAAACAAGAAGATTATACAAACCTGATTTATTCTGCTTTTTTGGAAAAAGAACGGTTTTTGACAAGTTACAGCGAAATCCATGGTTGTACGATCATGTCGGTCGGTGTTCCAATTCTTGGCAGAAATGGCGAAGTGTGCGGTGCGCTTTTGATCAATTCGTCAATGGAGGCGCAAGATCTTGTAATACGTGGAAGTAAATATATGATTTTATACAGTATATTTGCCGCGCTTGGGATTTCGTTTCTTGTGGCATTTGTGTTTGCAAGACAGTTGTCAAAACCTGTTCAGGAAATGAGGGATACCGCGCTGCTGCTTGCGGAGGGAAACTATGCTGGAAAGACGGGGATACGACGAAAGGACGAGATTGGAGATTTGGCGCACACGCTCGATTTTCTTGCGGATAAACTGTCGGAAAATGAGAAAGTACGCAAAAATTTAGAGCAGATGAGATTGGATTTTTTTGCAAATGTGTCTCATGAGCTGCGCACGCCAATCACCGTGATTCGAGCGTACACAGAAACTCTTGTCGATGGCGTTGTAACGCAGGAGGAAAAAGTACGCCAGTACTACGATAGAATGCTTTTGGAGTGCAAGAGCATGGAACGGCTGGTAGGTGATTTGCTGCTGTTGTCAAAAATGCAGAATCCAGATTTTGCGGTAGATAAAGAACCAGTAAATCTTGTCCAGATTTTTAACGATATTATACGCAGCGCAGGCACGATCGGAAAAGAGAAAAAAATCCATATTGTTGTTACACATGAACAGGAGCTGTATATTATTCAAGGAGATTATGACAGACTGCGCCAGATGTTTCTTGTGATTTTTGACAATGCGGTAAAATTTTCTCCCGAAGGCGGAAATGTGTATGTGTCTATTTGTGAATGTATGCCAGGGCGTGTAGGTGTTTCCATTCGGGATGAAGGCATCGGAATTTCCAAAGAAGAACTGCCAAGTATTTTTGAGAAGTTTTATAAATCAAAATTGCGGCAGAATGCAAAAGGTTCCGGTTTAGGGCTTGCCATAGCAAGACAGATTGCTCTAAAACACGGCGGGGATATCGAAGTAGAAAGCGAGTTAGGGCGAGGGACGGAGTTTCGGTTTTCCTTTGATCTGATTCCAAAGAAAGAACTGGAGCAGCTGCTGGGATAAACTTAGTGATGGACTTGTATTTCTATTTAAAAAAGTACTAAATAAAAAATGTTTGATAAAGATGAATGACAACTTAGATAAAATAGACAAGTTTTCCAATATTTTACGATAAAAATACAAAAAAGTATAAGAAATCCCTTGATTTTTTATGAAAATTCGGATATACTATGACTATATTCCTGGGGTGTTCGATAATTCCTGTTATTTTGAACCTACATCACTTTAAACGGGATTCCTACATTGTTGAGTGGATGCCAGGCCTCCGTTTGCAGTGGAAGGCAGTAAGCTCAATTGCGGTTACCCACCTAGCTTTGCTAGGAGTCAAAATACAGGAAACGGCATTCTGGGGTATTACGGGAAAAAGATGATAAGAAACGAAAGTGTAAGGGCGAAGTCTTAGGGCTTCGCCCTTGTTATTATGCGCAGACCCGTGCAGTGGAATTATGCCGCTGGCGCGGCGAGTAGGGAGGACAAACCTTCCCTGCTCGATTGCGCGGGCAGGAGGAAAAGCGTTCTCACGCTCGATAATAAATCGCACAGATGAAATAAAAGATACAGCAAAGCTGCCGCAAAAAAAACTGATTTGTATTGTTGCTTTTTTTAGGAAAATAGGATATAATGTGCGCTGAGATAATTTTAGAAAGAGTACAAAATGCAGACAACATAATTGTAAACAAAAAACAGAACAATTTGCAGAATATCTTGAAGTTTTATACAAAAATAATTGGGAAGGCTGGATTATTGAAAACCTATTGAAATTTAGGAAAGGAGTGCGCCGTGGAAATGGCGTTTTTGATATGGGAAAATATTTTGGAACAGACGGCTTTCGAGGAGAGGCAAATGTTACTTTAACGGCGGAGCAGGCATACAAAGTGGGGCGTTTTCTCGGCTGGTATTACGGAAAAGATCACAAGGCGAATGTTGTGATTGGAAAGGATACAAGAAGATCGAGTTATATGTTGGAGGATGCGCTTTCTGCGGGGCTTACAGCAAGCGGCGCAGATGTGTACCTGCTCCATGTAACCACAACGCCGAGCGTGTCCTATGTTGTGAGAAGTGAAAATTTTGATTGCGGTATTATGATTTCTGCAAGCCACAATCCATATTATGATAATGGCATTAAAGTGATCAACAGCAACGGTTACAAGCTGGAGGCGGAGGTTGAGGATAAAATTGAGGCGTATCTGGACGGAGGAATTGGAGAACTTCCCGTTGCAACGCGCGATAAAATTGGGCGAACGGTGGACTACTCGCTTGGACGTCACCGCTACATAGGCTATTTAATCTCGCTTGCGACAAGATCCTTTTCAAATATGAAGATTGGGCTTGACTTGGCGAACGGCTCCGCGACTACGGTAGCAAAAGGCGTGTTTGATACTCTGGGCGCAAAGACGTTTGTGATTAACAGCGAGCCAAATGGATTAAATATCAATGCAGAGTGCGGATCAACACATATTGAACGGCTGCAGCAGTTTGTTGTGGAAAATGGTCTGAATGCAGGGTTTGCTTATGACGGCGATGCGGATCGGTGTCTGTGCGTGGATGAGAATGGGCGCGTGCTTTCCGGGGATGCTATTATGTATTTGTGCGGCTGCTATATGAAAGAGCACGGTGAGTTGAACAACGATACAATTGTGACAACGGTAATGTCAAATCTTGGCTTGTACAAGGCTCTTGATGCAAAGGGAATCCGCTATGAAAAGACCGCAGTTGGAGATAAGTATGTGTATGAAAATATGATGAACAATGGGCATTGTCTTGGCGGCGAGGATTCCGGGCATATTATTTTCAGCAAACATGCAGTGACAGGAGATGGAATTTTAACCTCCTTAAAAGTGATGGAGGTCATGCTTGAGAAAAAAATGAAACTTTCCGAGCTTGTAAAAGATCTTTCCATCTATCCTCAGCTGTTGAAAAATGTGCGCGTGACAGATAAAGAAAAAGCGATGCAGGAAAAAAGCGTGCTGTGCGAGGTGGAGCGGGTGGAAAAGGAGCTGGGAAGCAACGGCAGAATACTTGTCCGCGGAAGTGGAACCGAGCCGGTAGTGCGCGTTATGGTTGAAGCTGCGACAAATGAAATTTGTATAGATAAAGTAGAGCAGATTGTGAAGGCACTGAAAGAATGTGGATTTGTCTGTGAATAAAAACAGAAGAGCAATCCTTCATTATTTTATAAATTTTGAAAAAAAGATAGCTTTTCTGGAAAAAACATGATATAATGGGGCGAAATTATAATGAGTTCTTGTGCCATTATATATATGCTTCCGGCAGAGCGGCTGGCGGCATTCTTGGATTTAAGGAGGAAAAACGAATGAGTTTTCAGGTAGAAGATTTGGGAAAAAATATGGTCAAGCTTACGATAGAGGCAACTGCCGAGGACTTTGAGAAGGCGCTGGAGAGAGCTTACCACAAGAACAAAGGCAAGATCAATGTGCAGGGCTTCCGCAAGGGAAAGGCGCCGCGCGCGATTATTGAGAAGATGTACGGCGCGGGAGTTTTTTATGAGGATGCCGCCAATGATATTATTCCGGGAGCTTATGAGAGTGCAGCGAAGGAGAGCGGTCTTGATCTTGTGTCCAGACCGGAAGTAGATGTTGTTCAGATTGAGAAAGGAAAGCCTTTTATCTTTACAGCAGAGGTGGCAGTAAAACCGGAAGTTACACTTGGGCAATACAAAGGTATTGAGGTGGATAAGCAGGAGATCACAGTTACAGATGAGGAGTTAAACGAGGAGCTTGACAAGGCAAGAGAGCAGAATTCAAGAACTGTGGAAATCTCTGATCGCCCGGTTGCAGATAAAGATACAGCAACGATCGACTTTGAGGGTTTTGTGGATGGAACTCCGTTTGAGGGGGGAAAGAGTGAGGATTATCAGCTGACAATAGGATCTCATTCATTTATTGATACGTTCGAGGAGCAGCTTATCGGCAAGTCTGTCGGAGAGGAATGTGAAGTGAATGTGACATTCCCGGAGGAATATCACGCGAAGGAACTTGCGGGCAAGCCGGCGATGTTTAAGGTAAAGATCAAGGCGCTTAAAGCGAAAGAGCTTCCAGAGCTGGATGATGAGTTTGCACAGGATGTTTCTGAGTACGATACGCTTGATGCATACAAGGAGAGCTTAAAGAAGGATATTGCAGGACGCAAGGAAAAAGCGGCAAAAACCGAGAGGGAAGACGCGGTTGTTGACCAGATTATCGAGAACGCATCTATGGATATTCCACAGCCGATGGTTGAGGAACACAAAAGGCAGATGGCTGAAGAATTTTCTCAGAGACTGCGTATGCAGGGGCTGAACTTAGAACAGTATTTCCAATTTACTGGCATGAATCCAAATAAATTTATGGAGTCGCTTGAACCGAAGGCATTAAAGAGAATCCAGAGCAGACTTGTGCTTGAAGCGATTGTCAAAGCGGAGGGCATCACGGTTTCCGACGAGGATCTTGAAAAGGAAATGGAGCGGATGGCGAAAGCGTACAATATGGAGCTTGACAAGGTGAAGGAGATCCTGGGAGAAGAGGAGAAAAAGCAGATTTCGCTTGATATTGCGGTACAGAAAGCAATCGATTTTGTGACGGAACAGGCAGTGGAGAAAGAAGCTTAAATGCAGATGAAGAAAGATAAGATGGGGGGACGATTTTGTCAAAAATCATTCCCTCATTTTTCCAATAGTATCAGGAATTTACAATAGTAGATTTGGAATAAAAGCGCTGATGATATTTGTGAATTTTGGGTAGAATTATGTTTAAATAATAACGAAAACAACGGTGGAAATTAAGATTTTTCACTTTTGATCAAAATATCGCGTGCGCGGTCAGAATGGAGGAAAAGATGAGTTTAGTACCTTATGTAATTGAGCAGACAAGCAGAGGAGAACGCTCTTATGATATTTATTCAAGATTGCTGAAGGACAGAATTATTTTTCTTGGTGAAGAAGTGACAGATACCAGTGCAAGCATTGTGATAGCGCAGCTGCTTTTTTTGGAGGCGGAAGATCCGGGAAAAGACATTAACTTGTATATTAATAGCCCTGGAGGGTCTGTTACTGCGGGAATGGCAATCTATGATACAATGAATTTTATCCGCAGCGATGTTTCTACAATCTGCGTTGGTTTGGCGGCGAGCATGGGCGCATTTTTGCTGGCAGGAGGAACAAAGGGCAAGCGTATGGCGCTTCCGAATTCGGAGATCATGATTCACCAGCCGTCCGGCGGCGCGAGAGGACAAGCGACAGAGATTCAGATTGTTGCTGAAAATATTTTAAAAACAAAAAAGAGATTAAATGAGATTCTTGCCGCAAATACTGGAAAGCCATTTGAGACCATTGCGGCGGATACAGAACGCGATCATTTTATGACGGCACAGGAAGCTCTTGATTATGGGTTAATTGACAGTATTGTGACAAAAAGGGCATAGAAGAATTGGTATAGCAGTGCCGAAGAAGCAGAAAGAGGTGGAATAATTTGGCGGGAAGGAATGATGAGAAAGTAATTCGGTGTTCATTTTGCGGAAAAAACCAAGATCAGGTGAGAAGGCTGATTATTGGACCGAAGGACGTATTTATATGCGACGAATGTATCAATGTCTGCTCTGAAATTATCGAGGAAGAAGCTGAGGAGCAGGGAGCAGAGATGGATGAAGATGAGATCAATTTGCTCAAACCAAAAGAAATCAAAGAATATCTGGATCAGTATGTAATTGGTCAGGACGAAGCAAAGCGCACGCTCGCGGTTTCTGTGTACAACCATTATAAAAGAGTGCTCTCGGAGCGTGATTTGGATGTTGAACTGCAAAAAAGCAATATTTTAATGATCGGACCGACAGGTTCCGGTAAGACGTATCTTGCGCAGACGTTGGCAAAGATTCTCAATGTGCCGTTTGCGATTGCTGATGCGACGGCGCTTACCGAAGCTGGTTATGTGGGCGAGGATGTTGAAAATATCCTGCTTAAAATTATTCAGGCAGCAGAGTATGATATTACGCGCGCGCAGTATGGTATTATCTATATTGATGAAATTGATAAGATTACAAGAAAGTCAGAAAATGTTTCGATTACCAGGGATGTGTCCGGCGAGGGTGTACAGCAGGCGCTTTTAAAGATACTGGAGGGAACGGTGGCGTCCGTGCCGCCGCAGGGCGGAAGAAAACATCCGCACCAGGAATTTCTTCAGATTGACACGACGAATATTTTATTTATCTGCGGCGGAGCCTTTGATGGTTTGGAGAAGATGATCGATGCGAGAACCGGTGCGAAGACAATCGGGTTTAACGCGGATATTACGGTTGGACAAAAGAAGGATATCGGACAGCTTTTGCGTCAGGTATTGCCGGAGGATTTAATTAAATTCGGTCTGATTCCAGAGTTTGTCGGTCGTGTGCCGGTTGTGACTGCGATGGATCTGCTTGACGAGCAGGCGCTTTTGCGTATTCTTTCTGAGCCAAAAAATGCGCTTGTAAAACAGTACCGCAAACTGTTTGAACTGGACGGCGTGGAGCTTGAATTCACAAGGGAAGCGCTGGAAGTGATCGCAAAGCGCTCGTTTGAGCGAAAGACCGGTGCGAGAGGACTTCGCGCGATTGTCGAGGCCGTTATGATGGAGTCCATGTTCTCGATTCCAACCGACACGGATGTTGTAAAGTGCATTGTGACAAAGGAGGCGGCGGAAGGTACAGCACAGCCGCAGTTATTGCGCGCTGAGGGCGGTCAGCCGAAAAAATCTCTGATAAAAAAAGCACTGAAAAGGAATGCGAACGAGATAGCATAAGTTTTGTCGAAAGGGCCTGCGAGTTATGGAGGAAACGGGAAACAATGAAGTTCTGACGCTCCCGATGGTGGCGCTTAGGAACATGGTAGTCATGCCCGGAATGATGATTCATTTTGATGTGAGAAGAAAATTCAGCGTCGCAGCTGTGGAAAATGCAATGCGGCTTGATCAGCGCGTGTTTTGTGTGGCACAGCACGAAACGATGACAGATCAGCCAGAGATATCCGATCTGTATCCGCATGGCACAGTTACAGTGATTAAACAGATTATCAAGCTGCCCGACGATGTGCTGCGTGTGCTTGCAGTCGGGGAAGAGCGGGCGCTTTTGCTTGGCATGGACAAAAAAGAAGAATATTATCAGGCGTCCATTCTTTCTATGCCTGACGGCGAAGTGCCAAATGATATTGAGAAGGAAGCAATGTTGCGAAGTCTGAGAGAACTTTTGCAGGGGTTTGCGACGGAACATGGAAATTTGAGCCGTGAGATGGTTCAAAATCTGTCGCAGCTTGAGGACATCGCAAAGCTTGTAGAACAGCTTCCAGTGCAGATTCCGCTTACTGTTCCAGAACGGCAGATGATTTTAGGTTCTGATGGTTTGATCGGGCAGTTCCAGGCGGAAGCGGTTATTCTTGCAAATGAGATCAACATTATCCGGATCAAAAAGGGAATTCAGGAAAAGGTAAAACAAAAAGTAGATAAAAGCCAGCGGGACTATGTGCTTCGAGAACAGCTGCGCGTGCTTCAGGAGGAATTGGGCGAGGCAGGGTCAAGCGGGGAGGCAGATAAGTTCGCTGAACAGTGCGAGAAGCTTTGTGCTTGTGAGGAGATAAAGGAGGCAATACGCCAGGAGATTGCGCGGTTTCGAACATACACAGGCAGTCCGTCGGAAAGCGCGGTTTCACGGGGATATATTGAAACATTGCTCGGGCTTCCGTGGGATTTGGAGAGCGAGGACAATGAGGATATTGCAAATGCGGAGCGCATCCTGGAAGAAGATCATTATGGGCTGAAAAAAGTAAAGGAGCGTGTGCTTGAATTCTTGGCGGTACGCGCGGCGACAAAGGGAGGCGACGCACCAATTATATGTCTTGTCGGACCTCCGGGAACCGGAAAAACATCTGTGGCGAGGTCGGTGGCACGCGCACTTGAGAAAAAGTACGTGAGGATCTGTCTTGGCGGCGTGAGGGATGAAGCGGAGATCCGCGGTCACAGAAGAACTTATGTCGGAGCTTTGCCAGGGAGGATTATTCATGGTCTCAAAAGTGCCAAAGTAAAGAATCCGCTGATGCTGCTTGATGAGATCGACAAGCTTGGCAGCGATTACAAGGGAGATCCATCGTCGGCGCTTTTGGAAGTGCTTGATTCGGAGCAGAATGGAAAGTTTGTCGATCATTATGTGGAACTTCCGGTAGATTTGTCAAAGGTATTGTTTATTGCCACGGCAAATACTACTCAGACAATACCAGCTCCTCTGCTTGACCGAATGGAAGTAATTGAAGTGAATTCATATACAGCCAATGAAAAACTGCATATTGCAAAAGAGCATCTTGTCAAAAAAAATATGCAGAAAAACGGGTTGGCAAAAGGAAAGTTTTCAATTACGGACAAAGCTTTGACAAGCGTAATTTCCGGCTATACTCACGAGGCAGGCGTGCGTGGTCTTGAGAGGCGCATTGGAGAATGTATGCGCAAGGCAGTGCTTGCGATGGCAAAAGATTCTAAGATTCACAAGATAAAAGTAACCGAGCGGAATCTTGCACAGTATTTGGGACCAGTCAGACATGAGCAGGAAAAGAAAAATGCAAAAGACGAGATTGGTATTGTGCGCGGTCTTGCTGTGACAAGTGCGGGCGGCGATACGCTCTCGATTGAGGTCAATACAATGCCGGGCAAAGGAACAATGGAACTGACCGGAAAACTTGGCGATGTGATGAAGGAGTCGGCGCGCACAGCACTAAGTTATGTGCGTTCCGTCAGCGAAGAGTATCATATTCCAGAGAAATATTTTGAAAAGCATGATCTGCATATACACATTCCAGAAGGAGCAGTGCCAAAGGACGGACCGTCGGCGGGAATTGCGATTGCAACGGCGCTTTTGTCCGCAGTGACAGAGAAAAAAGTCAAGGCAGATCTTGCGATGACAGGCGAAGTGACGCTGCGCGGGCGCGTGCTTCCGATCGGCGGCGTAAAGGAAAAACTTCTTGCGGCAAAGTTTGCGGGGATTACGCTGGTACTTGTGCCAAAAAAGAACGAGAGCGATGTAAAGGAACTTGAGGATGAAGTTACGGACGGGCTGAATATCGTGCTTGTTGAAACAATGGACGAAGTGGTTCGGAAAGCATTTTAATTTGATGAAAAATATTTTGCGGCATGGATTGGCGCAGAGCTTGATCCATGCCGTATTTGCGTGTGAGATATACAAGTGTATAATTTTTAGGGAGATACTTAAGGAAAGTGCTTGCCGCATGGTCGTTTCATGCAGATCCGAAAATCTATAAAGGAGAAGTTTTGGATTGCCAGAGAATTTAAACATGGTTTCTCAGCGATATTCTGTGACTGTAATATATAATAAGCATGATATTTTTTATAAATCAATAAAATATATATATTAAAAATAAATTTAAATAAAATAAAAACATTAAATTTATGTAAGTAAATTTTTGATGGGGGTTTGAAATAAAAAACTTGCAGATTTCTGTGAAAAAAGTAAAAAATAATCTATTGACCGAAAATAAAAAAGGAGAAAATTTTATGGAAAATAAAAATGGAAAGGAGATGCTGAGGAATATTGGCTATGTGGAACTGGAAACCGTGTGCGGCGTTACAAGTGCGCTGCCGGAAAATACATTGCCGGAATTTGCGTTTTGCGGAAAGTCCAATGTCGGCAAATCTTCACTGATCAACAGCTTGATGAATCGAAAATCCTACGCGCGCACATCGGCGCAGCCAGGAAAAACGCAGACGATCAATTTTTATAACATTGACCGCAAATTGTATTTTGTTGATCTGCCGGGCTATGGTTATGCGAAAGTGTCACTGGAATTAAAAGCGAAGTGGGGACGGATGATTGAAAATTATTTGAAAACATCACAGCAGTTAAAATTGATTTTTCTTCTTGTAGATATCCGGCATGAACCATCGGCAAATGATAAGGATATGTATCAGTGGATTGTGTGCCATGGGTTTACGCCGGTAATTATTGCGACGAAACTTGATAAAATCAACCGAAGCCAGCAGGGAAAGCAGATAAAAATTTTGCGGGAGGGTCTTGGAACGAATAAGGAAGTTCAAATCATTCCTTTTTCTGCTCAGACAAAACAAGGAAGAGATCAAATATGGGAGTGTATTGATTCTTTTACTGGCATTGATGAAAATTAAAAATTTTGTATCATATTGGAGTGTGCCTGACAAAAGGAAGTTTTCAGACGCACTCCAATTATGTTTTATTTTTTCAATACAATAAACTTTATAAAAATCCGGTTTTGTATTTTATTATAAAACCGACAGCAATAAAATTATAATACACTGCGCTCTAAAACAAGAATCATTGGACAAGGCGGCTGTTTTTTTTCACTGATGTTGTCATAGTTTCCGTCATATAAAAAGCCATGTTTTATCGCTTCTCTCACTGTCGAAAATAAAATTGCATGGCTCGCGTAAAGATATTGTTTCTGTAAAGGAACATTGCTAAGATGTTGTGGAAGCTTTTGTTTTTTTCCGTGGTAAAAATCAGAAAGAAGTTCTTTTAAGCTGTCTGCAAGCTCTGATTCTGCCGCAGTACACAACGTCCATAATTCTTTTGCCTCCTCAGTGCTGAGAACAGGAATATTTACGGCAGGTTTTCCATCTTTTTCACAGAGAACTTTGCACTGAATCAGCCATGGTATTATTTTTAAGTATTCGATATTAAAGCCGACGGATTCTGGTTTGGTATTTGTATCAATCAAACATAGAAGTTTCATAAGTACTGCGTCGATATCTTCACTTTCCGTAAAAAACAAGCCTTCCGGCGGGCAGTTATACCGGGGTGCTAAAAAACCGTCTGCTCCGTAGATGTGAAGTTCAACAGATTTATTTCCGGCATAATTTTTAATAGTTTCCAGACGTTCCCCAGAGTAAGAATAAGCCGCTGAGTCAGTGTGGTCAGTCTGCGCCGGATGTTTTGGATAGACATGCCCGAAAGCAATCCAGCGTCCGCCGTTCGGTCGGTCTGGAAAGAATTGATCTTCATGAAAAATATTTTGAAATGTGCGGTAAAGCCCATGATCAAGACAGCGGAATACAATATACAATTCAAGGGAATTTTTTGCGTCGAAGCTGGAACGTTTATAAATATCGGTTTCTCTGATTTGACGAAGTGTTTCTTCAATCGCATTCCAGAACAAATGAAAATGATGATGTACAAGTTCTTTCTGAGCTGAAATATATTTTTCTGTATCTTCTGCTGTAGAAATTATAAAATCGGTATAGTATTTTGCACCGATTTTTTGCATTAACTCTCCGTCGGAAAGTTTTTGGACAATCGGTTCAATATAGGCAGCAGGAATTCCGATTGCGCTTGAGATTTCTTCTACTGTAAGTGGTTTTGCATAAGCGAGCCACAAAATATTCTGCGCTATAAGATCGTGGTTGATCAGGGATATCGGCTCACCGCCCCGCCCCAAGGTTCCGCTGTTTGTGACATATAATGTAACAGGGTCATAGCTTTGCTTTGAATAGTTTTCCATACGGCACATCCTTTCTTTTACTCTGGCTCTTCCAAGAGAAAGCCTGCTTTTTACAGTTCCTTCAGGGATGCCAAGTTCGGCAGCAATCTGGGTGATATTTTGCCCGTTCATATAATATCGGACAATTACCTCGCGGTAAATTTTTGCAAGGTATGCTACTGATTTGCGCACGCTGCTGGCTTCGTCCTCCAAATCAAGATGAAAATCAAAAGCTGTCTCATCAATAATATCAAAATGATCTCCGATGCTGATGGACGGCTGGCGGTATTTTTTTCGCAGCATATCATAAAATTTGCGGTTTAATACAGTGAAAAGCCATGCTTTTGTATTTTGCATAATATTTCCGCAGGAAAGATAGGAAAGCGCTGCAAGCAATGTTTCTTGTGTCAGATCTTCAGCGTCGTAAATGTTGCCGCATTTTTGCAGGGCGGCTGATAAAAATAGTTCTGTATAATCTTCTAAGTTGTTTTCTTCTTGCATAAAAATCCCCATTCTGGAACATAGCCGCTAAATTTGATATCCCTTGTTCGGAAGCTTCCACTTATAAAGTCGCCGGAAAAGAAAGATGGTTCAATGGATATGGAATAAATATATAAATCAATCGAGTAGAGAAAAATTATCTTCTTATATGTTGTATATAAAAATATAGAAGAGGCTAAGCAGCAAATGCTACTCAGCCTCCTCTGTGAGAGAAGAAAATATTTTAGCGTAAATTTCAGAGCTTTTTTTTGACCAGTTGTCACAGATCTGACTCGCTTCAGATTCCGATGGTACAGAAAGATGAATTTCGATAATGGGAGAACCCCGTTCAAGCACTTTCAGTACTGTGATATATTCATTTTTCTTCGCTTCGTAATAGTCTGCCTGAGTCGAGTTCTCTTCGCGCATATTGTATTTGTTATCGCGGAGAAACGCATCGATATCCTCCTTGATCGGGTCGGAAATCTCATGATAAAAAAAGGACAGAGTTTCACCGCCCGATGCAGTGATCTCATAATAGGAGCTGTTTCGTATTGTCTTGCAAGAAAGAAAATGGTCTTCCAGCAGTTCCGAGAGAACTTGTTGAATGTTAAAATAATTTGTGTAACCCTTTTCCAGAATAAAGTTTGTCAATTGAACATTGGTCAGCGGAAAATCTACTTTGTCCAAAATATAAAGAATAATCAGTTTATAGAGCATTAGGGCCTCGGGCTGCATGGAAAGCCTCCTTTCGTTATAATCAATGTATGCATATATCCCACGCGGTTGTATCAGGAGTGAATATGGGACTTCACTGCATTGCTGACCGCATCGCAGACGCGAGGGTCAAACGCTTCAGGAAGGATATTGTCCTCCGATAATTCATGGTCTGGAACAAGACCCGCGATGGCGAGCGCAGCGGCAAGTTTCATCTCCTCGGTAATCTGCGGCGCATGACCTTCGAGAGCACCTTTAAAAATGCCTGGAAATGCAACAACATTATTTACCTGATTTGGAAAATCTGAGCGACCTGTGCCAACAATTCTGGCGCCAGCTTCTTTGGCGAGATCCGGCATAATTTCTGGAACTGGGTTTGCCATAGCAAACAGGATGGAATCTTTGTTCATTGAAGCAACCATCTCTTTTGTCACAACATTCGGACCGGAAACACCGATAAAAATGTCCGTTCCAGTCATTGCGTCGGCAAGCGTGCCGTGTGCGTTTTCTAAATTGGTCACTTTCATCATATCCTCCTGCATCCAGTTTAATCCTGGCGTGTCTTTTGCAAGAATGCCATGTCTGCCGCAGAGCGTAATATGTAAAAAGCCATAGTTGAGAAGAAGCTTTGCGATGGCAATACCAGCGGAGCCAGCTCCGTTTATAACAATACGGCATTCTTCTTTTGCCTTTCCTGTCACTTTTAATGCGTTGATAATACCGGCAAGTACAACGATTGCAGTCCCGTGCTGGTCATCGTGAAATACCGGAATATCGAGTATTTCTTTTAAACGTGTTTCTATTTCAAAGCATCTTGGTGCGGAGATGTCTTCGAGATTGATGCCCCCGAAAGCAGGAGCGATATTGGTCACGGTGCGGATAATCTCTTCTGTATCCTGTGTGTCAAGGCAGATTGGAAAGGCGTTGACGCCGCCAAACTCTTTAAATAGCACGCACTTGCCTTCCATCACCGGCATCGCTGCTTTCGCGCCGATATTGCCGAGTCCAAGTACAGCGGAACCATCGGATACAACCGCGATTGTATTTGCTTTTATTGTGTATTTGTAAGCTGTCTCAGGGTCGTTTGCAATTACCTTACAAGGTTCCGCAACGCCCGGCGTGTATGCGAGGGCTAAGTCCTCACGGGATTTAACACTGCATTTTGCAGTAGTTGATAATTTGCCGTTCCATTCTTCGTGAAGCTGCAATGCTTTTTCATTCTGTACCATACAAACCTCCCAATGTAAAATTAACGTGAACCATTTCATCATACCACTGAAACCGCATGAAATCAAGCACAGTAAGCAATTATTTATATTTTTTGTATCGCTTTGTCATAACTTTCCGTAAAACAAAGTATAATAAAAGCTCCAGCACAGCAATGTTTTGAAAGATTTTGAGATTTTTTGCTTTGAGCATGTTTGGAAAACATGGTATAATATCTGTTGATATTATACCGCGCTAATTCGCGTCCGACCGAAGGGAGGACATCTTCCTTCGCGAACTGTGTGCATTTCATGAAAGATACCATGTTTGAAAAACATGGTATAATATCTGTTGATATTATACCAGCGCCAGTTCGCGCTTGACCGAAGGGAAAGCATCTTCCTTCGCGAACTGTGTGCATCC
>CAMUAR010000023.1 GCA_947086895.1 uncultured Lachnospiraceae bacterium
CATGCCCCGCAGGGAACCATATCAGAATGATATGGTATAATATCAACAGATATTACAAACCATTATTCCTTTCACATGGCCGCTTACACGGCAGAATGAGAGTATTTATGAAAACAAAATCCTTCTCAAAAGCCCTATCTAAAAAAAATATCCTTGCAAAAACTGCGCTGTATGATTCCCCTGAATTTTGTGAGCAGTTCAACTATTCTGGAAGTGATCTCGGCGTAAACTGCTCCGCGTCCGGCACCGAATTCCGGGTTTGGGCGCCAACTGCAGACGCGCTTACGCTGCGGCTTTTTTCCTCCTTTTTTGCTGCAGACACAATAAAGGAAGTCCCAATGCAAAAATTGGACAAAGGAGTTTGGTACTATTCGGAACCCCGCAGTCTGCACGGCGTATACTATACCTATTATATTACTATCGATGGAAAAACATCAGAGACCACAGACCCTTATGCCCGCGCCTGCTGCGCAAATGGCGCGCGCTCCATGGTGATTGACCTGAAACAGACAAATCCTCCGGATTGGGAAAATGACTGTGGTCCTAAACTTTCACATCCAACGGACGCTATTTTATATGAACTTCACATCCGTGATATTTCTTGTGATATATCTTCCGGTATTGTGGCAAAGGGCAAATTTTCTGGACTTGCAGAGACAAAAACAACAAACAAAGCTGGACTTTCCACAGGTCTTGACCATATAAAAGAGCTGGGTGTAACCCATGTTCATTTGCTTCCTAGTTTTGATTATAACTCTGTGGATGAAACTTCGGAAATTGCCGGTTTTAACTGGGGATATGACCCTGCAAACTACAATATCCCAGAAGGTTCTTACAGCAGCAATGCCAATGACGGCACTGTGCGCGTCCGCGAATTTAAAGAGCTGATACATGCACTTCACTCACATCAGATCGGTGTAATTATGGATGTTGTATACAATCACACAGCAGTCGGAACAGATTCTCATTTCAATTGTCTTGTCCCATATTACTATTACCGGATGTGTTCGGACGGAAGCTTTTCCAACGGCTCAGGCTGCGGAAATGAAACTGCTTCCGAGCGTTTTATGATGCGGAATTTTATTGCGGATTCTGTTGCTTACTGGGCAGAAGAATACCATATTGACGGCTTTCGTTTTGATCTGATGGGACTTCACGATATCGAAACCATGCGGGCAATCCGCAAGCGGTTAGATAAAATCAACCCGGAACTTTTAATCTATGGCGAAGGCTGGACCGCCGGCGATTCCTTGCTTTTAGAAAAAGCGCGCTCCACAAAACAAAATATCAGCAGCCTTCCAGGTGTTGCGGTCTTTAACGACAACCTGCGCGACGCACTAAAAGGAAATGTATTTTTTGAGCATGACCGCGGCTTTGTATCCAACAAAAAAAATCTCTGTGAGGATGTGCGTTTTGGAATTTGCGGCTGTACAGCACACCCGCAGCTTGACTTTGAAAAAATTCAATCCGCCGATCAAGCGTGGGCTTTTTCACCTGCACAATGCATTAATTATGTATCCGCGCATGATAATTTAACGCTCTGGGATAAACTTTTTGTCTCCTGCCGCTCTGCCTCCCGCAAGCTGCGCGTCCGCATGAACCTTCTTGCCGCCGCTGTTTATCTGACCTCGCAGGGCATTCCATTCTTTCAGGCAGGAGAGGAATTTCTGCGCAGCAAGCCGAACCCTTGCGGTGAAGGATTTGTCGAGAACAGCTACAATTCCCCGGATTCTGTAAACTCATTAAAATGGAACGAACTCACAAAAAACAAAGCGGTCTGCGAATATTACTGCGGTCTGATCGCATTCCGAAAAGCGCATCCGGCTCTTCGGCTAAGCTCTGCGGAACAGATTGCAAAGCACCTTCTCTTTTTGCAGAATGTTCCAGAAAATACCGTTGGATATCTGCTTACGGATCACGCAGGTCAGGATAATTTAAAAGAAATCTGCATTTTGTTTAATCCAAACCGCAGTGCTGTTTCTTTTTCAATCCCTGATGGTCCTTGGGATATTTATGCTCAGGAAGATAAAATTATTGGTACTGTTCCGCTTGGCAGACATACAAAAGAAACAATAGAAGTAGCTGCTGTTTCATGTACGATTCTTGGACGTGCATAGAACTTTTTTCCATTTTGCAAAAATATAGCAAAACTATTATTGATGTATAAAAATAATCCGACAGATAAACTTGCACTGTGAAAAATAAGACAACAAACGACGCTGTACTTGCCAAAAACAACGTTGTTTGTTGTCTGAAACTTTTTTTTTAAACGGTATACTGTTTTCAAACCTTACCGGGGAATCTTTCTGATTTAATATTATTTTGTTTCATTTCATGTCTAAATTGACAATGTAATATTATAATGGAAAAGCCAGTAATTCACCTGCAGCAAGTATGCATACAGCTGCGGTCCTGCCATTAATTGCCCATACCATGGTTTTGCATAATCTGACGGCATCGACATAAAATGTTTTGCTTTTTCTATATCCAAAAGCTCATGAATCGGCTGATTTTTGTCCGCAAGCATCGCTGCAAACCGCTCTTTTAAAATCCGTTCATATCCTGGATGATATGTTTTTGGATAAGGACTTTTTTTTCGGTAGAGTACTTCGTGCGGCAAATACTTTTCGCCCGCTCTGCGCAAAAGTCCTTTTACCATACCGTCCGGGCATTTCATATTCCAAGGCACATTGTAGACATACTCCACAATCCGGTGATCTGCGAACGGAACACGCGCCTCCAAACCTCCTGCCATGCTTGTGCGGTCCATACGGTCAAGCAGCGTCACCATAAACCAGTTTAAATTCAGCCAGCCAATGCGCTGTCTGCGCTGCTCAAATTCTGAGAGATTGGTATTCACTGGCGCCGCCTGCATGGTCTCCTCATAAGCCGCCTGTTCATATTCTTTTAAATGAAGCTTTTTGATCACTTCGTCTTTCAGCATCGCTGTGCGCATCCCAAATTCATTTGACCACGGAAAACCATTTTTATTGATAAGCTCCTCCCGATGAAACCATGGATAACCTCCAAATATTTCATCGGCGCATTCCCCAGTCAATGTAACTTTATCATACTTTACAACCTGGCTGCAGAAATAGAGCATGGAAGCTTCTACATCCGCCATCCCCGGCAAATCCCTCGCCTGTACTGCCGGATACAGATAATCTGCCAAAAGCTCGTTGTCGCACTCCAAAAAACGATGATTTGTTCCGCAAGTTTTTACCATAAGTTCCGCGAATGGGCGATCCTGCGACGGCTGATAGCTGCTCGCCTGAAAATACTTATTGTTATCTGTAAAATCAAAAGAAAATGTGTCCAGCATCTTTCCTTGCTTTTTTAATTCTGCAGCGCAGATTGCTGTGACAAGACTTGAATCCACTCCACCAGAAAGAAAAGTACTAATCGGAATATCCGAAAGGGTTTGCATTTTTATGGCATCTTCCAAAAGCCATCCTGTATGCTCTACGGTCTGCTCAAAATTTTCTGTATGATCCTGCGCTTTTAGCCGCCAATAATAGGATTCATAAATTTTTGGCGTGTCAAACTCTCCTGGCACAATCTCCAAAAAACTGCCCCCGCGAACTTCCTTTATCCCCGCAAACACCCCTTTGCCTGGCGTTTTTGCAGGTCCTAATGCAAATACTTCACAGAGTCCTTCATGATCCAGCCGCGCCTCAAACCCTGGCACTGCCAAAATCCCTTTCAGCTCTGATGCAAAATAGAAAGCCCCGCCAAAAATTGTGTAAAACAATGGTTTTACTCCAAGGCGGTCTCGGCAGAGCACAAGTTTTTTCTCTGTTTCCTCCCAGATTGCAAATGCAAAAATACCGTTCAGCTGCTTAAAAAAATCACTTCCATGCAGCCAATAACCATTTAAAATCACCTCGGTATCACATGTTGTTAAAAATACTGCTCCTTCCGCTATAAGTTCATTTTTCAACTGATTCATATTGTAAATTTCACCATTATAAACAATACTTGCTTTTCTTCCTTCCCCTTCTTTGGTAAGCGGCTGATGCCCGCGTTCAAGATCCAGAATCGAGAGGCGGACATGCGCGAGTCCACATTCTTCTGAAAGGTATATCCCCTCGTCATCTGGACCACGGTGCTTTAACACCTGATTCATTTTATATAACAATTCCCTACAGCTTTCTTCTTTTTGCCGCAGATTTGGTGCAAAAAAGCCCGAAATACCGCACATGTAAATCCTCCCGTCCGCACTATTGTGCAAATCAACAACCTATTTTTTTTAATTATTTTGTGGCGGATGATTTTTACAATCTCTATAGATTCCGCCACAGTATCAACTCCTGAAAAATACTTTATCTCAACACTGGCTGAAGCTGTTTTCCTGCCAGCGCCTTTTCCAGCGTATCTTTCAGCAAATCAAAATGCGCCACAAGCGAATTTGGTTTTTTCGCTGGGTCATCTTGCGAAAATGGAACAAAATAAATATTTTTTGAATTCATCAAAAGCCCGATATTTTTCATATTCATCCCAAGCGCATCATTGCTTGCAATACAAAGCACAAGCGGAAGTTCATTGCGCAAATGTGCTTTTGCCGCCATTAAAACCGGACTATCTGTAATACCGTTTGCAAGTTTGGCAAGTGTATTTCCAGTACATGGCATAATAACCATAATATCGAACATTGCCGCAGGTCCGATATGTTCCGCCTCGGCAATTGTCAAGAAGGGCGGGTTTCCTGTGATTTCTTCCGCCTGTGCCAAAAATTCTCCTGGACATCCAAAACGGCTGTCAATCTCCTGTGCCGCATCTGAAAAAATTGTCTGTACTTCGCCGCCCTCATCTTTCAAACCTGCCAGCTGAGGGAAACATTTTTTATAAGTGCAAAAAGAGCCTGTTAAGGCCACTCCAATTCTTTTCCCGTTAAACCTCATCTTTTCAACCTCCTGTTACAAGGCCGCAGCTGAACCTCCTGCTGTAAACCTCTCCAGACAGTCCGCCATCGCATCCGCCGCACCGCGCGGGCAGTACTTGCCGGGCAGCCCTGGAAGGTGCAGGACATTCACTCCGCACTCTTCTGCCTCACAATCGAAAAAACCGCCTGGCGGCGAGGCAATCTCCACTAGAATAGCCTGGCGGCTGATCTGTTCTAACAACTCTTTTCCCAGCACTTTGCTGGGAACAGTATTTATAATAATGTCCTGCCCGGATAGTTTTCCTGACAGTCCTTCCATATAGCATACGGAAAATCCGTGCTCTGCCGCCTGCCACGCGCTTACTACTCTTCGAACACACACGGTCACATGCGCAGAAAGTCCGGCAAACACCTTTGCAATCTCGCTTCCGCAGCAGCCATATCCAAGAACAAGCACATTGGAATTTCGAATTTTTCCCGGCCATGTTGTAATCACTTCCGCAAGGCATCCTTCCGCCGTCAAGACAGCATTCTCCCGCAAAAGTAAATCGTCCTCCAAAAAGTCAAAAAGACAAACTCCAGCCTGTTTTGCATTTTTTGCAAATTCATTTGGAACCTGCCCGGCAAACATAGTCTGCCCGCCCTTTAGACAACAAAGCACATTTTCCTGTGTCAGTTCGTCCGACATCGCAGAAAGCCGTTTTCCTTCATTTACAGTTTCTAAACTTTTATTTTTTATATATCTTGAAAACGGCACTGGTCCTACAACCACCTTTGCACCATCTGCAAGTTCAGCCAGCGACTCTGCCGCAGTTATTTTACACTGTTGCGCCGATGTTTTGTCTTCTCCTTTCAGCGCATAGGTAATAACACGATGACCCCGGCGCGCCAGCTCTGCTGCCAGATAACAGCTTCTCTCATCTCCTCCAAATACACCAAAATCTGCAAGCATCCGTTCTAGCTTCCTCCTGTTGTTATAGTTCAATATATGATATCTTAACGCAAACGTTCCTTTGTCTTTGGCTATTAAAAAATTGCCCAAAAGAACGTCCATCGATTTTTCAGGGGAGCTTACTGCATCCAAAAACTAATTTTTGTTCTTTTTATCGACCCTAAACATCAAATATACAGATAAACTTTATATGGATTTGATTGATTTTAGAAACTCTTTATTTCCCATTCACAACTTGCTCACATTTCCCCTGTATAATAAAGCCATACCATTAAGGAGCGGGCAAAAAAAATAAACAAGATCCTTTTTGGTTCTGAATGAAATTAGCGCGCATGGTTGTCCGCTCCGCCTAGCTTATTATCTTATTTTCGATAGATACTTTTTCCCACTACAACCCTTCTAAGGGAAAAGGGGACTGTTTAAAACAGTCCCCTTTTCTCTTAAAAGAGCGTGTTCGAAAATTCCAATTGATTTGTCAACTTGCCAAAACAGGAGAAAAAATAAAGAAAGATTGGGAATATTTTTTCCTTTGATTTTGTGCAATTTTTAATTTTCAAATACGCTCCAGCCCTCACAGAAAATTTCTGCAAAAATCACTTTTTATCATATAGTCAGAACTTTCCGATAAGTGTTTCTACTTCCTCTTTTGTCGGCATCACCCTAAGCGCACCTTTTCTTGTTGTAATAATAGAAGCAGCAGCATTTCCAAATCTCAGCATTTCTTTCAGCTTTTCCTGATCCAGTCCATCTATGCCATACTGTAAAACATAAGAAAGACAGCAGGCACAAAACGTATCTCCCGCGCCGGTTGTATCGGTGGTATTTTCTCTTAAAAACGGCGTGGCTGTAACACATAAGTCCTTGTAATACGCGCGGCTTCCATCTCGCCCCATCGATAAAAGAACCAATGGAATACAATATTGTTCTCTCAGCTTTTTTATTCCGGCATCCAAACTTTTTTCACCAGTGAACCACAAAAGTTCATTATCAGCAATCTTTAGAATATCACAATGTTCAAAACCATAGGCGGCGCACTGTTTTGCTTTTTCTTCGCTCTCCCAGAGAGGAAGTCTGATGTTCGGGTCAAACGAGCAAACCGCACCGCTTTCTTTTGCGGCGGCAACCGCTTTTTTTGTAGCTGTATACACTTTTTCATGAGTCATAGAAAGCGTCCCAAAATGAAAAAGTTTTGCATTTCGAATTAGTTCTTCCTTGACCTCTTCCTTATCAAGCATCATATCTGCACCAGGATTCCGATAAAATGAAAAATCTCTGTCCCCATCCGGCAGCGTTTCTACAAATGCAAGTGTTGTTCTGACATCGTAATCCATAACAAGTCCCGAAGTATCTATTCCAACTTCCTCCAGCACTGTTTTTAAATGTTTTCCAAACATATCGCACCCAACTTTGCCGATAAAGGCAGTTTTTCTGCCGAGATTATTTAACATTGAAAGTACATTGCAGGGCGCTCCGCCGGGATTTGCCTCATAGACCGCATTTCCCTGAGTACTTATTCCATACTGGGTAAAATCAATCAGCAGCTCTCCCAGCGCGACAACATCAAATTTTTTCATAAAATTTTCCATTTCTGTGCTACTTTTCTCGTATAAGCATTTCTATTAAGCGATATACCCTGTAACACGTAAATATAATAATACAAAAATAAATTTTTCACACAAATCAATATTTTTATATTTAAAACAATAATGTAAAACCAAAAATAAAACTTCTATTTTTCTTTCTTGACTATTCTTCTTTCAAATTATATTTTACCACATCAATAACCGCTTTGCCGTCCGCATAAAACGAGATTCCGTCAGCAGACTGATCTGTGTAAAATGTTATTGTCATCACTTGTTCCCCGTCGTTGATAAAAACTTCCGCGCTAAAGCGGTCCAGAATAATTCTCAATTTCAGTTTTCCATCCTCTGTATTTACCAAGCAGCGTCTCTGGTGAATAATCGCCCGTCTTGAGCCGGAAAACTTTCGATCCACTTTTACAATAGACTCATGCGGCCGGAAACTAACTGCAGTATGACAAATATCATTCTGCGCAAATCGAACTGCAAACTTTTTGAAAATCTCCTCTTTATTGCATGGACGAATATTTAATTCCATATCAATTTTTCGCCCTTTTACGCCATCGAGCTGAACAACTCCCTGAACAGATACATCATTATAAATAATTTGTTCTGTGCGCATTGTTTCAAGCTCCCGAATTGGCTGCTGAATCAAACGTCCCCCCTTGATGGAAAGCTCACGCGGCAGACTCATCTGTCCAAACCACGGCTGCTGTTCTTCTCGATGCAGGTTACAGGTATCCCAATTCTGCATCCATCCAATCATAATTCTTCTTCCATCCGGAGCAAGCAGAGTCTGAGGCGCGTAAAAATCAATACCATAGTCAATCGCTTGGTTATATTCTTCGGTAAAACAATTTGTTTCTTTATCAAAAGTTCCAATCAAACACAGCGTCCCATTTCCATTGTGATATTCAAGTCCTTTTGGTATCATATACTGCGGACTCGTAATTAACACCTGTTTTTTGTCCAGTGAAAAAAAATCTGGACACTCCCACATCTGTCCAAACCTTCCCTTATTTTCAGCAAGAACAAGGCAAAATTCCCAGGAAAAACCATCCTTACTCTGGAACAATAAAATTCTGCCGTCCCCGTCCACCGTACAATTTCCGACAACACAGCGGTAACTTCCATCCTCCTCCTGCCACAATTTTGGATCTCTGAAATTATATTTGTCCCCATCTTCCGGAAAATCCTTCTGTGTCAGCACTGGATTTTTCTTATACTTCTCGTAATCTTTGCCATCCCCAACCGCAAGACACTGCGTTTGAACTTCCTTTATGCTGCCGTCCGGCTGCATTTCTTTCGCCACTCCAGTATACATTAAGAGCTGTCTGCCATCCGGCAGGGCTGCCGCGCTTCCCGAAAAACATCCATCCTTATCCTGCATGGTATCCGGCGCGATTGCAGCGGGAAGGTACTCCCAATGCAGCAGGTCTTTGCTTACTGCATGTCCCCAATGCATCAATCCCCAGACCGGTTTGTATGGATAATACTGATAAAATAAATGGTATTCTCCATTATAATAGCTAAATCCATTGGGATCGTTCATCCAGCCTACACGGGGGGAAAGATGAAACACTGGTCGTTTTTCTCTCTGTATTTTTTCTTCCATAATTTCTTCATAAGCTCTCGCATCACGCAATATTTGACTTGCCATAGAAATTCCTCCATCGTTATTTTTATTTTATTTCTGATATTGCAACTTTTTTAACCGCTTACAGCGAAATCTTGGTGCAACATCGAGCATTTATAAATATAAAAACTTATAATTGCTTCATTATTTTGTTTATATTTATCCATTTTCTCGTCGTGATTTCGTAATAAAAATACTTGCAATTTCCTACAAAATCAGCTATCATAGAATCGTTGTTTTCACACCAAAAATGGTGCTTTATCAACACAATATTATGCAAAAACCGCCGTGCTGAACATTTTTTGCCGTATAATTACCAGCTTAAATTTTTTGCTGTTATACCGGAAATTCCCACTGCGCGGAAGAATGAGAGGAACTATGAAAAACAAGGTGACAATCCAGGATATTGCAGATGCTTTACAACTGTCCCGCATCACGGTATCCAAGGTATTGAACAACTCCCCAAATGTCTCTGCGGATACCAGGGAAATTGTGCTGCAAAAAGCGAGGGAGATGAACTACAAAACAGTAAATTACACGGATATCTTACAACAGCCGCAGGCAAAAAGTTTTGCTTTTGTCATGCATATGGTGCCGGATGTTTTTCATATTGGTTCTTCCATTATCACACAGCTTGGACAGGAACTTCGCCAAAAAAACTACACGCTTACTCTCCATGCAATTACGGAGGCGGATATCAATTCCATGACGCTGCCTCCAAATCTAAATAAAAATTTAGTGGAAGCAATTATATGCCTTGAGATGTTTCATCCAGAATACAGCAAACTTCTGTGTTCTCTCGGAATACCGACTTTATTTATTGACGCCTGTGTCAGTTTTCCTTCTATGAAGCTGCCCTGCGACCTGCTTTTAATGGAAAACCGCACAAGCGTATACCGAATGCTGACTTCTCTGTGCGAAAAACATCACTTGACATCCATGGGATTTGTCGGGGATAAAAATCATTGTTTAAGCTTTTACGAGCGCTATGAAGGCTTTTTTTTGGCTTCCAACTCTTGCGGCATCACCACTGCACCGTACAATATTATTGAGGACGATCGTTTCTATGGTCAGGCTGGATGGATCACAGAACAGCTTCAGCGTATGAAAGCACTGCCAGATCTGTTTTTCTGTGCAAATGATGTACTGGCTCAGATTTTAATTCAGTCTTTAGAAGAACTTGGCTTTAAAGTTCCGTGCAATGTTATGGTGTGCGGTTTTGACGGATTACCTTCGAGAAATCCGATCTTAAACAGTCTGACCACTGTTCGCACCCCTACAACAGAACTTGGCAGTTATGCGGCCAGCCTTCTTTTTGAACGGCTCCGCTATCCAAAGCGCATCAATAACAGTACTTATCTGCGCACAGAAATCTGTTTCCGCAGCAGCGCTCCGTAACTATTTTCCATCAGGAAGCTTTATTGTAATATCTGTAAAACTTGCTTGCGTGTTGCTGGAAAAAATTCCCATATCCGCCCCGTTGATCGATTTTTGAATGCGATTGCTCAATACTTTTGTATCATCCACATAGAGAACTGCAATCTCATTCTCCATCACTAACTTTACATGATATTTTCTGTCCGGTTCAAATGAAAAGTTTGTTGTAATCAGCGGCTCAATGTACGCCATACGGGAAAGAACGCATCCCTCATAATGGATACAGTTATTTTTGCTGTCCAAAACCAGCCCTGTATATTTTCCGTAATTGTCTCCCTCACCAAATGCAAATCCTGCATATCCGTTTTTTCCAAGAGAAATATCGCACTCTAACAAAAGGGACGGCTCGCGCATTCCAAAATTCACAAGCGCTATCTCATCTTTTTCTGCGGATAACAAATAGCCATTCTCGGTTTCTTCCACTTTCCCAAATACCGCTTTTTTTTCTAACTCTTTTTCTTCGCCAAAGTAATCTTCTAAGCTGGAAACCATCTTAACCCCCAACGTGCCGTCTTTTTTCTGCACCAGCTCATGGATCAATAAGTTTCCTGCCCAATTATAGTTTCCGGTATCTTTCTCTTTCTCCCGCCTTCCAATCCATCCGCAAAGATATCTTGTCCCGTTAAGTTCTGCTGTTTTTGCCGCGTAAAAGCAAAATCCAGTTCCGTCTAACACATTGTTTTCCGGCTCGACAAACGGACCATAAATAGAATCTGACATCGCATAGTATGTAACGCAGTCCCAACTGTAGAAAAGATAATATTTATCTTTTATCTGAAACAAATCCGGGCATTCCAGCATATATTGTCTGCCCGGTGCATACAGAGGCTCACACAATGTCCAGCTTGACAGATCTTTTGAAGTGTAGCGCGCTACCACTCCGCCAAGATTTTCTTCGCGCGCGGCAATCAAGAGCCAATAGCATTGTTCTTCCTCGTTCCAAAAAACAAAAGGATCTCTAAAATCATCTCCCGAATAATTGTCCGCGGCATAAAACGTATCTTCTGGAATTTTTGTCCAATGTTCGTTATCCTCACTTACTGCATGCATTACGCACTCTTTATCCAATCCTTTTTCTGGAAAACCATCGTTATGTCCAGTGTAAAATAAATGGTATTTTCCATCCTGCGCAATCAGTACGCTCCCTGTTCCGATCGCCAAATCTGCATCGTCCCTCGATGAGCCGTAAGGCAGCACAAGCCCGTCATCCGAATACTCATAAAAATTTTTTGTAGAAAATTTGTGAATTGGATGATAGCCAACCCCATTGTAATCCGTTTCATACAGATAATATAACTGCATCGTATCCTTATCTGTCATTGGCATAACATCCCCAACCCATGCATTTTGGGAGGTCGGGAATAACCTGTATGGAACTGCCTGATACACTTCTTTTTTGTTGTTTTGATCTGTATGATTCGGAACAGAATCGTTCTGATTTTCTTTATCAGAATTGTTTGCATCCGGTATTTCTTGATTTCCCTGTACCGTTGTCGGCTCTGCTTCTCCTCCCGGCGATACTGTCGCAGCATCGTCAGGGGCAGCCCCCTGCCCCGCACAGCCTGCGGCTGCTGCGAGGCAGGAAGCCAAGAGCAAGAAAAATACTTTTTTTCTCATTTTTTGTTATCTCCATTTGATACTTATACCTGCCCTGCCTAAAAATCTTTTTATTGTCCTAAAGTAACCTGAGCGCCCTCTTTAATCTGCTCATCTGCGTTTGTTGCAAAAGTACTTACCGGAGTTCCCTCAATCATACCAGAGAAAATTGTCCAGTTTGCATCCCAGTATTTTTCAATGCCGATCGGCGCAAAATTAATATGCGTAGCCAGCGTTTTCATCAGATCATACTGTTCCTTGCCATACTTTTCAATCTGCTTTGTAGTGTTGTTTTCCTGAAGCAATTCATAAGCCATTCTTGCAAAAACTGCTGCGCCTTCTGGATTCTCGCTTGTCACAGGAATCGCAAAACCATTTAAACTTCCGCCGCAGTCATATTTCTCCCCGGAAGGTCCGGTCGGCAGCGGCGCCCACTCGATCTCATAATCACAAGGATACGCTGTAATTGCCGCAAAACCATACTCGCAGGTCATAGCCAATTTACCGCTCTTAAAATTACTGATAAACTTATCCCCGTCCGGTCGTTCCATAAATTTATCTGTAATATAGCCGTTTTGCAGGAAAGTAAATGCTTCCGTCGCCTGCGGGGTTAAGTAGTTGCTTGACACGCCGTTTGGATCAGCATAATTGATACTTACTGTCCCATTTGTATTTAACATCTGTACATAGAAAGAATCCCACCAGCCAAAACCAAATACATCTGGATTTCCGTCGCCGTCCGTATCGCCGGTCATATCAAGAGCAACCTGGCGGAAGGTATCCCAGTTCCAGTTTCCTTCATTAAAATACTCCATCGGAGTTTTAACGCCATTCTGCTCAAATAATGTTTTATTGTAGCTGATTACAACTGGAGTTGCATCCGCACCCGCCGCATAAGGCTTACCGTTGTAGGTAAATGCATTTGTCACGCTGTCGTACCAGAAACCATCATTTAAATCGATATACTGTGAAATATCCTGCACAATATTTTTTGCGCCGTAAATTGGAAAGTTCTGATCGTGCGCCTGAGCGAGATCACATACTTCCCCGGCGTTCACCATGCTGATTACTGTGCTTGCCTGATCGCCCCAGCCTACGCCGATCACTTCTACTTTACCGCCGTACTTTTCTTCAAACACTTCCTTGGTCGTCCATACAAGATTAAATGCATCAGGATCTTCTTCTTTTGCCGCCTTCCATGCCTCCTCGGTCATATCCCATACAATAACCAGATTCGCATTGTCCAGTTTGTCTGGCAGACTGCTTTTGTTGTCCTCTTCCTTCTCTTTGTCGGCATCGTCTGGCTCGTTATTTTCATTTGTATTTCCTGCTGGTGTCGGCGTTGGATCTTTCTCAGCAGGATTTCCCCCGCACGCCGCCAAACTAACGGTACATACCAGTGCCATCGCTGTCGCTAAAAATTTTTTTCTCATTTCTTTTCTCTCCTTTTCCTTATTTATTTGATACCTATATGCTCAATGCTGTCAGCCAGCTTGCGCTGTGCCACAATATACAGCAAAAACATCGGAAGAATTGCAAGCAGGCATCCTGCCTGTATCCGCGTCTGCACTCGAATCGGATCTGTTCCCGTCTGACCTCCAATCAGTGCTGCAAGGTCAACTCTCAAGGAGGACAGCGCCACAATCAATGTGCGAAGTCTTGTTCCAAGCAGCTGCTTTGATAAGTAATAATCATTAAAATGCCATACAAAGGAAAATAAAAACACTGTCACAATCGCATTTTTGGCATTTGGAAGCATAATATAGAAAAATGTTCGAAGCGGACCGCTTCCATCCACATAAGCAGACTCTTCAAGCGCTGAGGACATCCCTTCAAAAAACTGTTTAAAAATATAGATATACAATCCTGAGCGGATTCCTGCTCCAAGCGCAGATGGAATAAAGAACGCAAGTTTCTTTCCCACCAGGTTGATCACAATATCTTTTCCTGTAATTTTTGAAACAAGCGACATAATTCCCAGCGGATTAAAATATTTCATATTGGAATAGTACGGCAGAATAATGGTCTGTGTCGGCACAATCAAAGTTAAGATAACACAGGCAAAAAACACATTTTTTAACGGGAATTTATACCTTGCAAAACCATATCCAGCCAGCGCGCAGGAAATCACATCAAGAACGGCGCATCCAAATCCAATCTGCAGACTCTGCGCAAGCGCCTCCACATACTTCATTGACTTAAAAGCATCCTGAAACCCCGTCGCGGACAAATGTTTTGGTATCCAGATTACGCTGGGATCATAAGAATCCGACGGCGCTTTTATGGACGCGCTGATCATATAGAGAACCGGGTACAATAACTGGTATGCCAAAAGGATCAAAATAGCATACTTTGCAATTGTCCAGAACCATTTTCCGCTTTTCAGGCGATACATAATTTTTGTTTTCATGTTTTCCTCGCATTTCTTTGCCAAAACGGCATTCTCAACCTTATCATTTATTTCGCTTCGCTCAAGGTGCAAACGAGTTATTCTTCCGGCTTAACAATAAACCTCTTCATCGCCAGATACACAATTACAAGGACGACAGCTATCATAATAAAATACAAAATGGACAGCGCGCTTGAATATCCAAAACGCACATTGGAAAATGCTGTATTGTATATCATCTGAATAATCTGGTTTCCAAAATCCGAGAAAATATCAATTACACTATATACGACATTGAGCAGAATCATCGGCGTAAGCATTGGAAGAGTGATTTTAAAAAACTGCTCCAGTGCGTTTGCTCCCTCCAAATCTGCCGCTTCATACACATATTCAGGAATATTGTGCAGCCCTGCCAAAAATAATAAAATCTGCACGCCAGACTTCCATGTCAAATCAAAAATCTTACTGATTACATTGTTTACAAATGAGATTACATTCATCGGCAGCCCCATCGAGGAAAACAGCCCTGTCAGACCGCCGCCGGAAAACAAATACACGGTTTCTGCGCCTTTTACCCCGGAGGAGAACACATCTTGTTTCATAATATCCATCAGAACGCCCGACCCGATAATTACCGGAAGAAATGCGATCGCTCTCATTGTCGTCCGCCCTGGATACTCCTTTTTCAGCAGCAGCGCAAAACAGATACTATATACAAGAATCAGCGGCACGGTGATTAAATCTTTTAGAGAATTGGCGCACTGAACCAAAAAATCCGTATCGCGAAACAGCGCGTAGGAAAAATTGTAAGTTCCCACCCAAGTCCCTACCATGCCTTTGTCGGTTGTTTTTAGATCCTGGAACGAATAAAGGCAGGACTGTATAAACGGCACGATAAAGAAAAGCAAGAATCCAAGCAGCCATGGGGTAATAAACAAAAAGCCGTAAATTTTCTTTTTTGTCGTGTATGGAATCTTTTTTTTCATCTAGTTTCCTCCTTTCCGGTAAAAGCCCATGGCTGGGACTGTAATGCCAGAAACGTCCGTATCCTTTTCCCCATAATTTACATAGACAACCGTACCATCCTGGTAAGTAGCAGCGTAAATATTTTCCTGAATCTTTTTGTGAGCGATAATTCCCTGCCCAAACACGGTATCCAGATCAGAAAGTTCCGTAAGAATACTTTGTATTTCCTGCTGCCAATCCTCAAAAGCAACCGAATAATAGTTCTGATAATCGGTATCTTTTAAGGCATCCGCCTCTTTTGCCATCAGCAGAAACGACGGGCTTACGCCGTACTCAATGCTGCGCAGAATAAGTTCTCTTACATTTCCGCTCTGATTGACCGGCTTGCTGTATAAAGCCGCAGAACCGCCAACTGCCATCTGATAAAAAGGAATCGACTCGTCCTCAATATCATACTGACTTGAAGAAATCGGCACTTCGGTAATGATATCCGCATAGGGAAATGCATAAGCATAAGCACCTTGAAGTAAAAGTTCTTCCAGAGAATCCGCCGCTTTTTTTAATGCTTCCTCCCAGTACGCTCCCGTTTTATTTGCAGAGATGCTGTCTTTGCGAAAATCGGAGTAAACACTGTCTGCAAGATTTGAAATTCCTAATTTCTCTACCTCTTTTTTCTGCGCGCTCTTTAACAGCGACGTTATAATTTTATTTATATATTTCGGTGATACAAGATAGTAAGGCGTTTTGCTTGTATCCTTCGCTCCTGTAGTCAATAAGTATTCATACTGGATTGACGCGGATCTGGAAACATTTCTCACTCCGTCAAGAGCGCGGTAACCATTTCCAGATTTCTTTATTGTCATCGGGTCGTAGACCGGATAAAATGGAATGCCCGCCGCATCCAATGTCTGCGTCATCTTCTTGTAACCTTTTTTGCCTCCCAATGCTCCTTCGTAAGTTAAACTTGTTGGAATTTTGCTCTCTGACCCGCCTTTTTCGATATGGTACATACTGATCTGAAAACAATTTCCTGTCTTTTTTTGCAGTTCAAGCGCCGTCTCTGAAAGTTCCAAAAACTTTGTCAGCGGTTTTACCGTATGGTAGGGAATGCCAAGCAATGTCTCCCGCACTTTTACGCCCCCAAGAAACGTTAAATTTGCCCTTTTTTGCTCGGTTTTTGCGACGCTTTTCATCTCCTTTTCTTCCGTCAAATATCTGTGATAGCGCGCTGCCATCTCACTGTATCCCGCATTTTCTTCCAGAAAGTAATAAGATATTTCATAAGTTATCTCATTGTGCTGCGGCGAGATCATCACGGTGGATTCCTCTTTGTCGCTGCCGCTTAAAAGCGTATTGTTCTCTCCTTGTATATACACAATATTGCTGTATATTATATTATTGCTTGTTGTTTTTTTTGCGACTTCCGCCCGTATCTCCGCCTGGTACTCGCCCTGTGTAATCACCGCCAGCAGCGCCTCGCTGTTCCTTTTTATTCCAAACACCGGCATTGTCGCATCTTCTGCCACTTTCGTACTGCTCTGTACATTTAGCGCAAGGTTATTTCCATATATTCTCTGTATGTAGGACTGATAATTCTGCTTCTGATTATTGTAGTAAATCAGCGCGCCTGAACCATCCGGCACAACCATATAACCTTCATCCTCCAAAGAACCTGCCCCGAAATATGGAAGCAGCGCAATCTCCGCCACCTTAAGACTTCCGTGCTGCTTTATCTGGCTGCTAAAAACTTTTGCTACAAAGCAATCGTTCTCAATTCCGAAAAAACAAGGAATTTCAAATCCCTGCTTTGCAAACTGCAAATTGAGATAAACGCCGTTATCTTTGTATTCGTAAGTGTATGTTTTATCTTTTACACATGCCGCAAAACTGTTTATTGTATAATAACTGCTCTGATCGTCCACATAAGTAACACCGATCAATGATTGTACTGCCGTTTTGTTCTGTCCAAAAGCAATCGTATCTTTTTCTGCATTTTCAGGATTGCTTCTCCACTCCGTTCCTGTAAGCGTATCTTTAACAATGAACTGCACTGCTGCCGGCTCAAAATATAGCTCCATCGATTCGTTTTTTGCTACAAGTTCCAAACCTTCTGGATACTCTTTTGCCTCCGGCACCCAGTCCATCTCCTCCTTTTGGCTGTTGTTTGATGTGGAATTTAAAAATACCACCATTGCAATAAACAGCGCGAATATGGCTAGATAGGCAATTCCCTGGACTAGAAATTTCCATTTTTTCTTTTCCATTTTTCCTCACATTCTGCCGCACAAGCAGCATTCTAACCCACTGGAACTCTAAGATGCATAACATCTTAAAGTCCGAGATTGAAAACTTTAATTTTCAATCTTTTTCCCAGCGACATACGTTTAAAAATATCACTTGGCGAAATCCTTTCAAACTTTACGATTTCCTGCGGTACTGTTTTGAAAGTCAACTTGCCCGGAACATGATTTCCCTTGCGATTGTCATTACAAAGCCGTACAGATCACTTGCAAGGCTTCCGACTAACATAATTAAGAAAAACATAATGAACATAATAAATATCGTACACAAACACCCAAATACATTTTTTGTAAAACCATACTCATGCATAACCATCAGCCCGATAAATAAAACAACCAGACTCCAAGCTGCGCCAAAAATGCGTACATACTCTCCAAAAGGTTCCTCCATCACAAGGATATTGCTGAAAAGCACCGCGGCAAAAGTTCCTATAATATACGGCACACAACAGTATGCACTGTAAATCCAGATATCCCGAAATCTTCCTGTGCCGTTAAAAAGAATGCTGACTACCCAATTTGAAATAACAAATAAAGAAAACGGAAGAACAACTCCTACAAATTTCAGCGGCGTATTTAAATCGCTCAGCTTATTGTCGTTAAAAATATAACCTGTACTCTGTCTCTGAAATACGGAAACCAGAAAAAAAATCAGCAGAATTACAACAGAGAACATTATATTTCCCTTATTTTTAAAGCGGATATCATAAGAGCAGTCAAATGGGTGCATTATTGTATAAAAAGGATTTGTAGCTGTCTTTTTATCTTTCATTTTTCCTTCCATTCCTCCGCAAAAGCGGCATTTTAATCCACAAGAAATCTAAATTTTTCTGCCTTTCCTTTTTTTCACCTGCTTTTTTACCGCGGCGATTACTGCCAGTACGGCGACCACTCCAATCACATAAGGACCGTATTGTCTGACAAGAATCAGCCTGTTTTTCCCGAAACTTTTCGAGTAACTGTACTTGTCGCCACTGTAGCGCAAGTATGCTAGAGCGTTCGTATAGTCTCCGTTCTGCACATAAGCTTTTCCAATTCCATTGTAGGCAAGCGCAGAATTCGCGTTTCTTTTTAGCACTTGCTTCCAAACTTCACTTGACTCGTCATACAGCCCGTTGTGATACAGAATGGTTGCGCGCTCTACCATGCTGCCGTACTCGGTTGGCACAAACACGGTAATATTATTTTTTAAGCGGTCAAGAACATAGACCTTTCCTTCGTACACTTCCACTGCAACCGGGGTTGTAAATGTGCCAGACTGACTTCCTGTCCCTCCGAACACTGCAATTAAATTTGACTCCTGATCCCGCTCAAAGATTCTGCCGCTTGTCAGGTCTACCGCAAAAATAAACCCATTTCCATCTACTTTCACATCGATAAACGAAGGATAATTCACTTTTCCTTTTGTGTAGAAAAACTCTTCATCGCCAAAATTAAATTCTGATTTTCCTGCCCCGTAATAAATATTATTTCCAAGAGGATTGAGCTTTTTTATCTGGCTTTTCGGCAGCTGTGTTCCAACCGTCGAAGTGTAGACAAATCCATCTTTGCTGCAGTCGATATTGGAATATTCAATTGGCAGAATGCTGGTCATCGCGGCGCGCTGCTCGTCCGAAAGAATGCTTTTCCACATATAATTAAAGACTACCTGCGCCGTTACCTCGACCTTGTTCGCTCCGAAAAATCCCATAAAACTGCCGTCCACATCAAACTGCAAAAGCCCGCTGTAACAGCCCTTTGACAGCACGTACACTCTCCCGTAAATGTCAAGTCCTATCTTTGTCGGAGAAAAGATAAAATCTTCCGAAATCAAGCTGCTGACTGGTTTTTCTATTGTCCGAACCACAGTTCCTTCCCGGATCACAAGAATCCGGTTTGCGGATGTCTGCGCTGCATAGATTACATGATTCTTCGTTACATACAGTCCCTCAATATCCTCAAGACTAATGGCTTCTCCATCTTTCTGCACTGTCTCCATAATTTCAATCAGATTTAATTCATGATCCAGCACGACAATCCGATTATTTCCGGTATCTGCCACATACAGATGCCCGTCCTCATCCATAAAAAAATCCTGCGGCGTATTCCACGCTCCTGAGCCAATCTGAAAACCGTTTTTTACAGCAATGGGCCGGTAACTTGCCGGAGCTGCCATAGACTCATTCCACTCGTCATAGGTATAGCTGTTAAAATTCGACTGTGCATTTACAACGATTTCATTTTTAAATAACAGTACTGTAATAAAAAGCATACAAATTAATCGAATCTGATATTTTCTCATACAGCTGCCCCCTATTCCTTCATTCCGGCAAAGGTCATTGTCTCGACAACATTCCTCTGCATAATAATGAATATAATAATCGGCGGTATCATCAGCAGCACGGAACCTGCCATACCAGAACCCATTCTTGCGTAAGCATTCGACGCGCTGACCTGCTCTAACGCCACCTTTACTACTTTCAGCTGCTCGTCGTACACCATCTCCTTTGACAGACCGTTCCATATATTTACAAACTGGAAGATAAACACCGTCAAAATCGCAGGTTTAATATTGGGCATTACAATGCGAAAGTATGTTTTCCACTCGGTAGCGCCGTCGATTCTCGCTGCTTCAAGCAGGGAGTCTGGAAGCTGTTCGATAAATTGTTTTATCAAAAACAGCCCTAACGATGCGCCGACACTCGGGCAGATATACGCCCAGTAGGTATTTAAAATATTTAATTTTGCGACGATAATAAACATTGGAAGAAACGTTACCTGCCCCACAAACATCAATCCTAAAAGAATTATCGCAAACAAAGCATCCCTTCCCGGAAATTTATGCTTTGCCAGTGGATAAGCTGCCATACCTGCCAAAACGACATGCAGAATCGTTCCTGTAAATGTGACAAGCAGCGTGTTAAATAAATACCTGGAAAACGGCACCCATAAGTTTGACATCAGCTGAAGCAATTCTGTATAATGCTGTCCTGTAGGACGGATTACATACAATCTTGGCGGAAACTGAAACAATTCTTCCGAGGGCTTTAAAGACTGAATTACGGTATAATACAGAGGAAATGCCATAAACGCTCCCAAAAGAAGCAGCAGCAAAATCACAAACCCATTTCCGATCTTTGACCTGCGATTGTCGATCCCCATTCTTTTTTTGTTTTTTATTTTCATGCCCATGACCTCCTAATGCCCCATTTTGCCGATCAGCCATGTTGCAAGCTTTTTCGAATACTGCATCATAACAACAAGGACGACGCCCATCGCACAGGCATACCCAAACTCGTACCTCAAATTGCCGTAATCCATAATATGTGTAACGATCGTTTCTCCTGCGTACCCGGTACTCGGCAGTCCCGCTAATGTCGCTGATACTTCACCGACCGCAAAACAGTTTACAATCTGCATTACTGCGCCGAAAATCATCTGGTTTGACATTGCTGGAATCGTGATATACCACAATTCCTGAAAGCGGTTTTTTACACCGTCCATCATCCCTGCTTCGTACAATGTTTTGTCTACATTCTGGAATCCTGCGATAAAAGTTAAAAAGCTGATTCCCATACTCATCCAGAGCTGCACAACAATCAAAACCGGCATAATATATTCTTCATTTGTCAGCCATCCAACCGGCTCATTGACAAAGCCAAACTTCATCAAAATTCCATTGATCAGACCGTACTGATCCGCGCTGAAAATCAGCCTCCATACGCTCCACCCGGCAGCGCCGACAATGGTCGGAATATAAAACAGCGCTGTGACAATCGATCTCGCCATCGGTTTTAACTCATTGATCAGCCATGCAATCAAAAAACAAATTACATAACTTGCAGGTCCGGTAATAATTGCAAATACAATTGTGTTTTTCAATGCTACAATAAAGTATTCGTCATTTAAAAAAATCTGAAAATAATTTTCCAGCCCGACAAACACCGGCTTCTGAACCATATCATAATCTGTTAAACTCAGCACACCGGACACAATAACCGGAAGAATGGTAAATACTGCAAAAAACAGAAGGTACGGCAGCATCATCAGATAGCTTGTCTTATAGGTTTTAAAATAATTGAAAAACCGGTTTCCGCTCTCCTTTTTTGTTTTCATTTTTCCTCACATTCTGCCGCTGACTAACGGCGCAAACTTCCCAGCAGGTATTTTCTAACTGCTTAGAAATTTTCCTGCATTTTTTCGAACAGCTTTTTTGCAGTTAATGCTTTTTTCTCAAATCCAGCTGCGCCTGCTTGCGCAAAAGCTCTTCATTCACCGCATTCATCCAGTAATACAAGGTATCTCTGACATTTTCTCCATTGTAGTAAACCTGTCGGAACGCATTGTCCACATTTCTTGTCACATAATATCCGCCTGGAATTTCTGGTACTTCCACCACATTCTTCCACTGCTTCAGCAAAAGGCTCTTCTCCTCATCCGTCCAGAGGCTTTTTTGAAATGCTGTAAGATTTGCCGGAGTATGCCTTCCTAGAGTACTTAACTCCGACTCTATCTCTTTTGCATACAATTCCTGTATATCGCTGCTGTTCCACCACTCTAAAAATTTCCACGCTTCTTCTTTGTACCTGCAGTTTTCCAGAACAATCCCACAGGTTCCGCTCGCGCTTGTCGCGCGGTTTAAGTTTCCGCTTTGATCGAATGTTCCCGGAATCGCTGTCATAACCCACTGTCCCGCAATTTCCGGCGCTGCTTCGCTCAAGTTATTGTAGAGACTGTAAGTGGAAATAATTACTGGCATCTCGCCTGTTCGAAAACGGTTAAAATCGTCTTTATATAAATCAAAATCATACTGTACATAAAAATCCGACCACTGTTTAAACGCCTCGTAGGCTTCTGCATTCATTAAATTCGTAATCACGCCTTTTTCCGTATTTTGATAAACAGGGATATTTCTCTGTGCAAGTAATGTTGGGAATAGATTGATTGTTCCGATTCCGTTGTTCATCGTCGCGTAGCCGTCGGAGTACGGAAGTCCAATGGACAGGCTGTTCGCCTGCAATACCGGCAGCAGAGCCATCAAATCCTGCCAGGTATCTGGAATCTCAAACCCCAGTTCCTCAAAAATATCCGTTCGGATATACATTACATAAAATTCTTGTGTCTCCGGTATCGCAAAGATTTTGTTATCATATTGATAAGGAACAAACGCACTGTCCGCATACTGATTTTTTAGTTCCTCAAATCCTGCCATTTTATCAAGCGGCGCAACCGCCCCGCGAAACGCTAAATTCATCGCTTCGCCCCGCGTTGTAAAAATATTGACATCTGGTCCCTGACCTGCCAAAGTCGCCTTGACAAGCGCGCCTTCCACAAGACTGATATTTACATTGATCCCAGTCTCCGGCGTAAAATACCAGTCGATCAGCCGTTTCATTACATTTGCCTGATCGCGCCCCTTTCCCATCCAGATCTTTAAAGTAACATCCGCCTGTTCTGCTCCCTGAGAAGAAACTTCATTATAAGAATGAAAAAATGAACCGATAAACGCCCTGATTTCATGTCCTGCTTTGCTGAAAAAATTTCCTTCCCCGCGCGGCGCTTTTGCCCCTGCTCCCGCAAGATACAGATAATCGATCTGTAATGGCTGCTGTTCAAATTCCAAAAGCCATTCTGCCATCGCTTCAATATTTGTTTTAAAAACAGAAAGTCTTTTTGCAATCGTGTAAGGTTTTTCTTGAAAAGAAGTCATCTGCGTATACAGCTGTACAAGAATTCTGGAAGAATAACATCCTTTTCCATATCTTGTTTCCAGATAATCAATATAGGACTTTACTTCTTTTAATGTCGTCCCGATCCGATCTTCCAAATCAGGAATTGCTGTTTCTAATCCGTAATCTCTGTATGTATCTGGGTTCGTCCCCGTAATCATAATAATCTCGCGATATAAAGAATTGACGTTCTGAAGAGTTTCCTGCATTCTGCCAAGCAGTTCATCCATCTCGCCAAGCACAACTTCCATGCGCAGACTGTGAGTTCCCGCAGTGAAATAAAACAGGTACGGCGTATCGCCGTTTCCCAAAAAACCGCTCTGCCATCCGACATGATAGTCAAATTCCAGCTCGGAGACCTCCGCAAAAGGAACCTGCCCGTCAATTTCCAGCCGCCTTAAACTGCTTTGCCCTTTATTTTCATTCTGTCGGCTGCGAAGTCCAATCTGATACAGACCATCCTTTGGCACTTCGATCTGCCACTCAATCCACTGCCCGTCATCCGACCAGTTCTGCCCGCCGATCGTATTGTAACGAAGGCTTGTCGGATTGTAAGGAAGCGTGAAAGGGCTGGAGCGGTCGTACACCGCATACAGCAAGGATGAAGATTTCATACTGGGTGATTCGCCTTCCACCTGGCTGTAATAATCCTTTTCCACTTTTGTCTGATTTGTATACTTTGCCAAATATTCCTGATAGGAAGGAACTTTTTCCTGGTACAGCCTTAAATAACGAATCAAACCGGACTGATTCAATCCCTCTACTGTAAAAGTATGCTCTCCCTTCTCAAGCTGAAATAACATCCGCTCCTTTTTTCCAAGCCGGAATGGTTCTTCCATCCAAACGTTAATTTCCCCCTGCACCGGACGAATTTCATCACCAGACGCAGCGTGCTGAAATTCTCCTGTATCCGACCATACTCTTGTCAATGTAACTGATGAGTCCGCCACTTTTTTGCCATCAAGCAGCAGAGAAAACTCCAACTCCTGCCCGTTTCCCTCCAACGGCATATAACCTGCGCCAAGATAATAGCTGCCATCTTCCTTTACGGTAAACTTCCATTCCGTACTTTCCTTATCTTTTCCGACAACAACACATTCATCCTCTGTTTCAGCAAAAGAATAAACGCCGTCCCGATCTTCGCTTAGATTGCCTTCCTGAACTTTTGCCCCCTGGCTTCTTGGAAAATCTTCCCCGCGCGGCGCAAGCAGAGACAGAACAACCAAAACAACCAGCGCCACAGAAACAATACTGCATGCAACTATTGTTCTTTTCTGATCTTTTTCCATACTTCCTCACATTCTGCGTGCTTTTGCACACGCCATTATCAACTTTCTTGTTATCATTATACAACTTGCATTTACATTTTGCAAACATTTTATTTTTACATTTGTAAATTTTGTAAATTATCTCTAATTTTCAAATGTAAATTTCGTGTAATATTCACAAAGGTATGGAATAAGATAAAAAAACATGTTATAATACAAAAAAATCTTTCGAAAGGAATTCTGATAATGGATGAAATCTATACCCAAGAAGTTGTAAGACGTTTTTATATTATAGAAAAAGAATGCCCTGATTGGGATCATTATAGTCTAAAATATTTATGGCTTTTACTTGACAATTCCCATGATCCTTTTGAATATGTTTTTGATAAATGCTTTGCCCGTCAAAACTGGCAGGAACTAAACAATTTCTTCTATCAACATAATCGCTTAAATATTTTCCCGCCGTTTTTTCAATCGGAAGATCCTTCCTGGCACTTTCTAAATGCTCTGACAGCAATTGCTGTCGGAGATTATCAGACGATGGAATATATTTTTCCGGCAAATATGAAAATTCGAAAACATAACAATATCTATCCTTTATATAAAGTTGGAGATATTATGCTGGCTGGGCTTTGGTATCAGAACACTGCACTCCTTTCTGCAGCACTTCCCAAAGCCAAAAAATATATAGCAGGAAAATGGCCAAAATGGGAGCGCGCTGCAATAGCTTATTTGCTGGCTCTGTATGAACATGATATAGCCGCAGCAGGAGAATATCTTGAAAATGCCTGTAAAATTATGCATACAGATCTTAATGATAACGATAAAAAAGTTTTTTCTGTTGCTCATGGTTTATATCAGCTGGCAGAAAAAGTTCTTGGCAAAGAAGAGTTTCAAAAACTTTCCATGCCTGAATACAAAACATTTTCCAGAGACTATGCCAAGTGGCGCAACACCTGCTTTGATTCACCGCAGTTGTATATTCACTTTCCAGAGCCAGTATCCTTTATCAATGACCTGCTTACAGCAGACTGGAACGCTATTTTGTGGAAGCCATATGAATCCTACGGATATCCAATGGAATTAATTAATATGTTATTTTAAATTTGTGATTTTTAAAAGAAAATAAAAACAGTGAAAATGAAATTTACATTTTTCACTTTCACTGTTTTCAAAATAAGCAAAATATAAACTTTTGGATTTTTTATTCTAAAAACTTCGCAGCTTGTCCGTGCCATCATCATGCGTTTTTTCAATATCCTGTATCACAACATAATATCCTGCCGAATCACTGACTTTTACATAGACGCGGTCGCCTTTCTTTTTTCCAAGCACTGCCTTGCCAATCGGGGATTCAATACTGACGGAGCCGTTTAATGTATTTCCGCGCACAGTTGTTACAATACGATAGGTTTCCACTTCATCATCTTCTTCAAAATAAAGCTTTACGGTATTGTACAGTCCAACTTCATCTTCTTTTGAAGTATCTTCAATCACCTGCGCAGTTTTTATCATTCTCTCCAGATACCGAATGCGGCTTTCATTTTTGTTTTTATCGCGCTTTGCGGCATAATATTCAAAATTCTCACTTAAATCCCCCTGCGCTCTCGCCTCCTTTACCGCTTCGATCGCTTCTTTGCGCACAATAAGCTTGCGGTACTCAATCTCCTCCTCCATCTTTTTGATATCGTTTTCCGTTAATTGATTATGCATACTCCCTCACATTCTTCTGTCTGATAGCATTTAAATAATTAACTATAAAAGATCAAATTCCAAATTTTGCACAAATCCGTCCACCGCACAATCATAATTCTGAGCGTTTGCATTTCCTTTGTCCTTGTATAAAATACAAAATACAGAATCTTTTGTGCAGTTTTCAGATTTGTTTTCGTACAACAGCATACTCATCATCCAGCCGGTAGTATGGGCAATTTTGTATTGTTCCTCGAAGAAAACATCCCATCTCGTCCTCGTCCAGACTGACCTCGCATACATAATATTCAAGTTCCTCATCGTATCGATAATTTGTACATGTATCGCAGCTTGTCGAATTTATTTTTTTCTGTTCCATTCTACGCCCCTAGTTTGTGTTAAATTTCTGCCAAAACACTCTATAATTTTTTTCATCTCTTGGCGAGCAGTACACTGCAAATTCAATAACAGAAAAATCATACTGAAATGCTTTTACCGCCTGCGCCATCGCTTCTGCCACCACTTCAGGCGGATTACAGAAAGCTCCGCACCCAAACGCCCCCAGCACAACAACTTCCGCCCCCTCTTTCTTCGCAATCGAAAGAATCCTTGTCATCCTTTTTTTATGCAGCGAAAGCAGTTGTTCTTCTGATAATTTCACCGCCCTGCTGCCGCTTCCGGGATTCATTGCGTTGCTTGGTTTTTCCCTTAGATTTGGCGCAGCACATGTAACAATATCTACGGTATACCAGTCTTTCTCCGGCATTTTTTCCGGGTTTTGTGTATCCGTCTTAAATACAACCACTCCCGGCGTAAAAATACAATCGTCATTATAAACGGCGTCCAACTTTCCTTCTTTTAATAATTGACGGTGTTTGTCATAAAAACTTCCTCTCATTTCTACTAAGCTTGGATACAGTGTACTGCACCGGCAGATCGCCTCCTCCTGGGCGCTTGATCCCCGCGTAACTCCGCCCCCTGGATTTGTCGCGGACGCAAAATTATGCACGCACACCTTTTTGCCACGGTATGCACCTGCCGCCTCCAGACTGCGCTTTTTTGATACCACAATATTTACCGGATGCGCGTATCGATGTTCTTTCTGAATACCGAACACCTCATTCGCAGCTATTATGTACTGTGCCTGTCCGGAATGCAAAACCGCGCTTTTTAACACTTGATTGTTTTTACAACATCCGATTGTATCCTCAAAAATTTCTATATTTCTTGTTTTTTGATCCGACATAAATCCTGCCTTTCCACACTTTCATACGAAATATATTTCCTTTAAAGCATCTATAAAATTATCAGTATTGTACCAAAAATTAACCAGATCCGCAACTGTAAAAATATAATATTCTATCTGTGCCTGAAAACGTATTGCAGCAAAGTCTTAATATCTACTTTGCACATTATAAAAAACAGTATACAATGATACTGTTCTGATTCACATTGAAATATTTTTCTTTTCATGCAATAATCTGCGCATTCACCACACTATATTAGCAGGAAGATAAAGAAAGGGGTAAAAAACAGCAATGTGTCGGCAACTTATCAAATCGTTTACCGAAAATTATATAGAAAAGCTATTTTATTTCTGCCTGAAAAAAACAGGAAACAGCGCAGAAGCACAGGATCTTGCATCGGATATTACACTCAATATCTTAACTGCGCTGCACAGTGGAACAATACCGGAACATTTTTCTGCATGGGTGTGGCAGATTGCGCGCAACCGGTACAGCAGCTGGGCAGATAAAAAACAGCACCGCTTAAATTCTATAGCTTTTTTTGATATTAACGATTATGATAATCTGCCTGACAAAAGCAGTATAAACGAACCGTTGGAAACTTCGCTTTTACACAGCGAAGAATTATCTTTACTGCGCCGGGAACTTGCTTTTATTTCTGCGGATTACCGCCAGATTGTCGTCGCGTTTTATATTGATGATCAAAAGGCAAAAGATATCGCCGCATCTCTTTGTCTCCCTCTCGGCACGGTACTATCAAAACTATCCCGCGCCAGAAAAATTTTGAAAGAAGGTATGTGTATGGCAAGAGAATTTGGAAGCAAAAGTTACAATCCAGAAGATGTGAATTTCTTTTCAAGCGGCAGCCAGCCAAGCGGTCTGCCATGGAACGCGGTCTATCGGAAAATTCCAAAAAATATTCTGCTCGAAGCGAGCAACAATCCGTCAACGATCGAGGAGCTGGCAGTTGAACTTGGCATTGCAGTTCCGTATATCGAGGAGGAAGTCAACCTGCTTGTGCAGGCAACACTTCTAAAAAAAGTTGGCGATAAGTTTGTGACAGACTTCTTTATTTTAAGCAAAGAATGTTCCCAGGAAATTTATTCGATTCAGCGTAAGTCAGCGACAGAACGAAACAAAATGTTTGATACAATTGTATCCGAATCTCTGGAAAAAGTCCGCGCTCTGCGCATCGCAGAAGATCATATCAGTGACAGTACCGTAAAATGGTGGCTGATGGTTTATTGCGCCGACTATTATCTAAGTACTTTAAAAGGATATGATGTCAATTTTCCTTACACTCGCAAAAACGGCGAAAACTGGGGATTTGTCGGCTATGAAAATATAGAACTCCCTGAGACAATCGTGATGGGGCATACTGGCAGAGGTGATGAGTCAAAAGCTATGTTCTGGACATATCAGTTTAGCGATTATAATTTATGGCAGGATCCTAAAATTCTTCATGATTCCTCCTACGTTACATTGCTTGCCGATATTTTAAAAAATAAGCGCAAGCCTTCGGCTCTCACTGATTCCGAACAGAATTTCTGGAAAGGTCTAAACGGCGAAGTTGCACATCTTAACGCTGATGGTTTTGCTGTTCCAGATATCTTGGTAATCCACAGGGAAACTTTAAAAGAAATAAAAGAAATTTTAAAATCCCATCCGCTGTATACAAAAATAATGGAAAATATTCAAGATGTATTTGACAAGATTGTGCAAGTATTAAAAAAATACAACACACCATACTTAAAGGATCAGCTTATCTACTGCGCTTCTATAAAAATACTGGAAATTCGAGTGATTCTTATTCATGATGCCGTAGCTTCCGGCAGTTTAACTCTCCCTGATTCTAAGCACAACACAATTGGAATGTGGATTGAGTTCGAGTGAGAAAATGGGCTTTAAAAGGCTAGTGTGTATGCGTATGGCAGGCAGTCCTTTCGGACTGCCTGCCATACGCAGATAAGATGCAAAAAAGCAAGCATAAAAAATGTTTCCCCGCCAAATAATTTCTAAAATATTATGGAATCCTATTTGATATTTTGATTTTTTATAGAATCTTGCTTGTTTATTTTATTATGGTTTCTGCCCTTTTATACACGTTTTGCCACAAAAGATACCCAGTCTTTTAACACAGAAGTTTCAACAATCTCAAAACCGTTCTCTTCCAACGCCTGTTTTACTTCCTCCGCTTTCATATCAATAATGCCGGAACTGATAAAATATGCCCCTGGCGCCATAAATTCAGAAACAACTTCCGCAAGCGGAATAATAATATCTGCAAGGATATTTGCCACAACAACCGAATAACAATTTTTGCCGATCCTTTTTCGAAACGCTTCGTCGTCAATTACATTTCCATAAGCAAATTCCACGGTTTCAGTTTTTCTTTTTATATGATCACAATCAGAAACATTGAAAGCAGTGATATGATTTATCCTTGTATTTTCCACGGATGTAGCAACAGCATTTACATCGATATCTGTTCCAACCGCGCAGGATGCGCCAAGTTTCATGCCAATGATCGATAAAATCCCGCTTCCGCATCCAATATCAAGCATCGCCGCACCCGGCTTTAAATATTTTTTCAGATTACTGATACACAAACGTGTTGTCTCGTGCGCGCCCGTGCCAAACGCTGTCCCTGGGTCAATCTCAATTACAAGATCTCCTTGTTTTGTGTCGTTTAATGTCTCCCAAGTCGGCTTTATCACAATGGTATCATCCACGCGAAACGATTTAAAAAATTCCTTCCAGTTATTGATCCAATCTTTATCTTCTGTCTGTCCAAGCGTAATCTGCCCCAAACCAACGTTGGTAAATTGTTTTAAATCCTCCAGACCATTGCCGATTCTTGCACAAAGCTCCTCCAAGTCCAGATCCAAATCCACATAGCAATTTATTCTCGCTGTACCATCATCCTCCGGCAGTTCTGGAAGAATATCGATAAACATTTTTCTTTTATCTTCCTCGGAAAGAGGTACATTGTCCTCAATCTCAATGCCCTCGATACCAAATTCTTCCAACATTGCACTGACAAAATCAACGGCTTCTGTCGTTGTATCAATCGTAATCTTATTCCACTTCATAAAATTTTGCAGGCACAAAAACCCACTTTCTTTCAGCGATGGGAATGCCGCGCTCCTTTCGTCTCTGACGAGTCAAATCTTTTTGCCTACTTCTTAAAAAAACGCTTTCTTTCCTTTGTTCCGCTCTCCTCATGTTCCGGCGTTCTTCCATTTAACAAATCATCCAGCTTTTTTACCAGCTCTTTTTGTTCATTTGTCAATTTGGTAGGAACCTGAACAATCAGATTAACATAATGGTCGCCGCGTACCTGACTGTTTCTAAGGCTTGGAACACCCTTGCCGCGAAGTCTGACTTTTGTATCCGTCTGCGTTCCCGGCTTTACTGTATAAAGCACGTCGCCATCCACCGTCGAGATGCGGACATCTCCGCCAAGCGCAGCGGTAGTAAATGGAAGAGGTGCGGACGAGTAAATATCAAATCCCTCGCGCTGGAAAATTGGATGGCTACTCACCGCTACTTCAACCAAAAGATCTCCGCGCTCGCCCCCATTTACACCCGGCTCACCCTTCTCACGGATTCTTATGCTCTGACCGTCGTCAATTCCGGCTGGCACAGAAACCTGGATTTTCTTTTTCTTTGTAATAAATCCAGAACCATAACAATCCGGGCATTTTTCCCGAATAATCTTTCCTGTACCACCGCAGTCGGAACAAGCCTGCACTCTTCTTACCATCCCAAACAAAGATTGTTGTGTGACGGTCGTCTGACCTGTACCACCGCACTTTTTACAGCTCTCTACGGTAGTTCCTGGTTTTGCTCCCGTGCCATGACACCTCTCACAAGGATCTTTTAAATTTAATTCCAATTCTTTTTCCGTGCCAAACACAGCTTCCTCGAATGTAATGCGAATACCCGTCCGCAGGTTTGCCCCTTTCATTGGACCATTGCTTGTGCGCTGACGTCTTCCGCCGCCGAACAAATCTCCAAAGATATCGCCAAAAATATCGCCCATATCGCCCATATTAAAATCAAAGCCGCCGGTTCCGCCGCCCTGCTCAAACGCTGCATGTCCAAACTGATCGTACTGGCGTCTTTTGTCTTGATCACTTAAAATTGCATAGGCCTCGGACGCCTCCTTAAACTTTGCTTCCGCCTCTTTATTCCCCGGATTCATGTCGGGATGATATTTCTTGGCAAGCTGCCGGTATGCTTTTTTTATCTCATCATCCGAAGCTCCTTTGGCAACGCCAAGCACCTCGTAATAATCTCTTTTACTCTCTGCCATCCTATCCTCCATTCTAACGGTTCTACCCTAAACTTTCACTGGTAAAACAACATTCTATTCCAAATTTTCCCACAAAACCATTCTGCACACATTTTATCGCTTACAGCAAAACGGTCTACCCACAAAAAAGATCACAAAAAACTATCTTTAAAATCCAGATACAAAATTTCTTCTATATCTGGATAACTTTGCCTGTAATCAAAACTTCGCATCTTATTTTATTATAAGATGTGCTTTTGCTGAAACAGGCAAACTCCCCCGCCTAAGAAGCTGCTGCCAAAAAAGTGGTTAAATCCATATTAAATATACCATATACAGCACACTTCTAGGTTTAAAATACTATATATCCTGGTATTTTTAGTAAATACAAACTTTTTTGGCCGCCTCCTTAAAAAGCGGGGGATTCCCTGATAAGGCTTATTTATTCTACTTTTTTACTTGTCTTATTTTATACTTCCCTGTAATCGCCGTCAACAACATCGTCCGCTGGACCTGCACCCTGCGCTCCGTTAAATCCTGCGCCGCTCATATCCGGGCCTGCTCCCTGCCCTGCTGCGCCTTGAGCCTGCTCATAAACTTTCTGGAACAACGCCTGAGCGGAAGTCATCAATTTCTCTTTTGCAGCCTTGATATCGTCAACTTCACCGTCGGACATTACTTCAGGGTTCGTCTTTTCAATCAGCTCCTTCAAGTGTGCCAAATCAGCTTCAACCGCCGATTTATCAGACTCGCTGATCTTATCGCCAACTTCGCCAAGCGCTTTCTCGGTCTGGAATACCATCGCATCCGCATCGTTGCGCACCTCAATCGCCTCTTTGCGCTTCTTGTCCTGCGCCTCGTACTCTGCTGCTTCCTTTACCGCCTTGTCAATATCTGCATCGGAAAGATTTGAACCTGCGGTAATTGTAATATGCTGTTCTCTGCCTGTGCCAAGATCCTTTGCCGATACATTGACAATACCGTTGGCATCAATATCAAAAGTAACCTCAATCTGCGGCACACCTCTTCTTGCTGGCGGAATACCATCCAGACGGAATTGTCCAAGACTCTTGTTGTCTCTTGCAAACTGACGCTCGCCCTGCACAACATTGATATCCACTGCGCTCTGATTGTCCGCCGCAGTTGAGAATACTTGGCTTTTGCGTGTTGGGATTGTTGTATTTCTCTCAATCAGTCTTGTCGCAATACCGCCCTGCGTCTCAATGGAGAGCGACAACGGTGTGACATCAAGCAGCAGAATATCGCCTGCGCCTGCATCCCCTGCAAGCTTTCCGCCCTGAATCGATGCGCCGATCGCAACACATTCATCTGGATTAAGCGTCTTTGACGGCTCATGACCAGTCAGCTGTTTTACCTTATCCTGCACTGCCGGAACACGAGTTGAACCGCCGACAAGAAGCACTTTGCCAAGCTCGGAAGCGTTGATTCCCGCATCTCTTAAAGCGTTCTGTACTGGACCTGCTGTTCTCTCCACCAGCTCGTGAGTCAGCTCGTCAAATTTCGCGCGTGTCAAGTTCATATCAAAATGTTTTGGTCCATCTGCTGTCGCGGTGATAAACGGAAGATTGATATTGGTTGTCATCGCGGAAGAAAGTTCCTTCTTTGCCTTCTCTGCCGCTTCTTTCAATCTTTGAAGCGCCATCTTATCGGTCGAAAGATCAACGCCTTCCGCCTTTTTAAATTCCTCGATAAAATATCTGGTCAGCTTGTCGTCAAAGTCGTCACCGCCAAGACGGTTATCGCCTGCGGTTGCCAAAACTTCAATTACGCCGTCGCCAATTTCAATAATAGATACGTCGAATGTACCGCCGCCAAGGTCGTACACCATAATTTTCTGCTCGCGCTCATTGTCAAGCCCGTAAGCGAGAGCCGCCGCTGTCGGCTCGTTGATAATTCTTTTTACATCAAGCCCGGCAATCTTTCCTGCATCCTTTGTCGCCTGTCTCTGCGCGTCGTTAAAGTACGCTGGAACTGTGATAACCGCCTCGGTAACCTTCTCGCCAAGATAGCCTTCAGCATCCGCTTTCAGCTTCTGAAGAATCATCGCGGAAATTTCCTGCGGTGAAAATCTCTTATCATCAATTGTTACACGGAAATCTGTACCCATATGTCTCTTGATGGATGAGATTGTCTTATCGGAGTTTGTCACTGCCTGACGCTTTGCAGAATCACCGACAATTCTCTCGCCAGTCTTTGTAAATGCAACAACGGACGGCGTTGTTCTCGCGCCTTCTGTGTTTGCAATAACAACCGGTTTGCCACCCTCCATCACAGCGACGCAGGAATTTGTTGTACCTAAGTCAATACCAATAATCTTGCCCATAATTTTCCTCATTTCTGTGCAGCTTGCCTATTGTGTCAAGTTTGTGGATGCTGCACAGACACAAACTTGTCAATTTAATTCAATTTTGCTTCCAATCTGACGATTTACTGCTGCTCATCGTCTCTTTATATCAATCATGCTTCTGTCCGTTTGCTGCAGTTTTGGACGTAGGCCTGAATAACCCTAATTTACTACTTTTACCATACTGTGTCTCACAACAGAATCGCGGTACATATAGCCCTTCTGAAATTCCTCGACCACAATATTTTCACCAAGTTCCTCATCCTCCGCATGCATTACTGCATTGTGGAAATTCGGATCAAACTCTTTGCCGACTGCCTCGATTGTCTTGACCCCGGCATCTTCCAGACATTTCATCAACTGCTTATAGACAAGTTCAATTCCCTGAACAAACGCGCCATCTTTCTCCTGCTCTGAAACACTTGACAGCCCTCTTTCAAAATTGTCCACAACTGGAAGTATTCTCTCCACAATGTCCTTTGCTCCAACTTCGAACTGATGCGCCTTTTCTTTTTCGGTGCGCTTTCTGAAATTGTCAAACTCAGCTATTGTGCGGATCAGCCGGTCATTCAGCTCTTCGATCTTCTCATCCTTTTTATCTTTCTTATCTTTTTTCTTAAAAAAAGATTTCTTCTCTTTTGTCTCAGCAGCATCCTGAGTTTCCGTCTCCTCCTTGTCCTCCTGGATCTCCTTATCGTTCTCTTCCGACTGCTTTTCCTTCTCTTCGCTCTGCTCTTCTTTGTCTGAAACAGCATCCTGAGTTTCTGTCTCCGGCATACTGTCCTCCGTTTCCGTCTCCAAATCCTTCAGATCTATATTGTCAGCCACCTTACCATCACCTTTCTGTTCACTATTTTGCCGTCTTTCTTTGCCTTCTCAAAACCAGACTGCCTACGGCTTACTATCTTTCTTAAAAATCCCGTCCAGCTGATTCATCAAGCTTTGCAGCGATGCGACAACCTTCTCGTAATCCATACGCTTTGGACCGATAATGCCAACCTTTCCGTACACTCCCTCATCAATCCGGTAAGTGGCGGTCACAACGGCACAATCCTTCATAGATTCCACCTGCGTCTCGTCCCCGATATAGACTTGAATGCCATGCTGCTCGCCCTCTTCGTCCGGCATACCAGCCATCAGTTCCCCAAGCTGATGTTTTTCTTCCAGAGCGTACAAAAGGCTGCTCGCTTTTTTTGTATCATTTAACTCCGGGTATTTCAAAATATTTGTCGCCCCGCTTGTAAAGATCTCAACATCTTCCTGCTCGGCAACCGCCTGAGAAATCGCATCTAAAATATCGACAACCACACTGCCGTGTCCCGCTGCCTGTTCCCTCATCCGCTGGATTAACGGCAGGTTGATTTCATTTAAGTTAAGTCCCTGCAAACAGGTATTTAACAAAATGTTCAGCTTTAAGAGCGCTTCTTTGTCAATGCTGCCCTCCGTGCGCACCATCTTGTTTTTTACAATGTTTCCTTCCAGCACAATCACGACAAGCAGCTGATTTTCGTCCACCTCCGACAGCTGCAAAAACTTTACTTTCCTCTCGCTGTACTGCGGTCCGGTAATCATTGAGGTGTAGTTTGTGTTGACCGCCAACACTCTTGCCGCCTGCTTTAAAAGGTTTTCCAACTTATCTGCTTTTTCCAAGAGCACGCCTTTCATATCCTCCACTTCGCGCTCTTTTTCTTTCAGCATAGAGTCCACATAAAGACGGTAACCTTTATCGGAAGGAATCCGTCCAGCCGAAGTATGCGGCTGAAGAATATAACCCATCTCCTCCAAATCTGCCATCTCGTTGCGGATTGTCGCGGAGCTTAAGTTTAAGTCCGTATACTTTGATATCGTCCTTGAACCAACCGGCTCGCCTGTTTCCAGATAATTGCATATAATCGCTTTTAGTATCTTCAGTTTTCTCTCATCTAATTCCATCCATACACCAGCCTTTTATGCCACTATCTTAAACTTTGGGATTGTTAGCACTCGTTGGATTGGAGTGCTAACATCTATAGATAAAATATCACTACATTTCCCTTTTGTCAACACCTATTTCTAAATTTTACATAAAATATTGCGGACATACATACGAAAAAAACTGCCGCAAAATACAATCGTCTCACAATATACAACAAATATTACTGCTTTATTGGGAGAAATCATTATTTTGCGACAGCATAAATCTTTAACATATCACTCGATCGTAATATAGGAGGTCGAAATTGTGTAATCCCCATAAAAGAAATACTCGTAAGATGCGTGAAGTTTTTTTCCGGGATTATGCTCTGCAACAAGCTTTAACATCGCGTTGATGTCCGGCTGTACATGCCCTGGAAACATCAGAGTGACAGTGCGCTTTCCGCACATTACCTGCTCTGCTGTTTTTTTTGCGTAATCATCTTTTGTTTCTATATACTGCCCTGCTTTTTGGTATTTCTCAACTTCTTTTTTTATGCCGTAACCTTCGTATTCACCGCCGATGGCAGCGGGGTAGTCCGCCATCTCCCACGTATGATTCTTTTTCATTACCGCATCGTTGACAAGAAAATAATCATAATATACTTTTCCAGAATCTATCCCATTCACAATTGGATCGTCCCATGTCATATCAATATGATACCAATTGTCATCTAGTTTAACCAAATTCCATGCATGGCTGATTCTGCCGTTTTCCGTATATCCATACCCAAATACCAGACGGTTTTCCAGACCCAGCGCATTCAAAAATAATTCCAGAGTTTCCGCATAACCTTGACAAACTGCTTTATGCTGCACCAGCACACCCTCTGGACAAAAAACATAAGGAATTTGATCCAGCGTACCGTCTAAGTATTCCCGGTAAGCATACTCTGTATGCAGAATCAGATAATCATGGATCGCCAGAATTTTCTCGACGATATCCATCGAATCTGTAACTGATTTTGTATAAACCTCGTGCGCAAGCTCAGCAATCTGTGTATCTTTTTTGCCGAGTCCGATCGCCTGCCCAGTAAGAATTGCAGAGGACACGGTTCCCGGAACTGTAACTACCTGTGTTTTACGAAAATTTTTAATCTTAACTGTAATTTTTGCCTGCCCTGATTTTTTTGCAGTAAGAATACCGTTCTCATCCACAGCGACAACTTCCGGCGCACTGCTGGAAAATAAAATTCCTTTGTAGGTTTCCCAGCCAAGATCAATCGCCTTTACGGTTCCTTCCCCCAGCATAGAAGGTATTGTGATCGAAGGAATGTTGACCGTTACTTTACAGACCAACTGCGTATTGCCTATCAAAGCAGATACTTTTGCCTTCCCCGGTTTTAAAAATGTCATTTTTCCTTTTGCGGACACTTTCACAACCTTTGTGTCCGAACTTTTAAAAATTATTTTTCTTTTTGTCCCTGATATTTTCAGTGTAACATTATCCCCAACTTTTGCTGAAATCTCTTTTTTATTGATCTTTGGCTGCTCAACGCGGACAGTACAGCGGTAATTTTGACCATTTGCGGTCGCTGTAATGATAGTTGTTCCAACCGCTATCCCTTTCACAATACCTTCGTTTGATACGGTTGCAACCGACGCGCGCCCGGTTCTCCACAACACTTTTTCAGCGCCGTACAAGGAAAGTGAATAGCTGTCCCCGACCGAAAGAATAATCGAAGAAGCGTTTAGTAAATTTTCTTTTTCTGCCGCAAACACCGCGGGTATGTTGTTTGTATACGTATTGTATATCAGTCCGCCGACTGCAAAACACACAGAAGCAAGTACAAGTCCCGTCGCCTTTCGTCTCCAGTTCCAGACCATGCAAGTTCCCCCTTTCTGCACAGCCGTGCTATAATATTTTTGATCTATAAAAATTCATTGCCTTTCTACGTTAGGGAATGAATCGAGCAGAAAATCGCAAAGCACAATATTGCTTACATCGATCCCGCGCGGTGTCAATGCCACAATATCTTGATCGATAAAAAGCAGACCAAGCTTCTGATATTTTTTTAAAATATCCCCATAGACCTCTTCCATTTTCAAATGAAATTCCTGCTGAAAACGCACCTTGCTGACGCCGCGCGTTATGCGCAGTCCCAAAAACATAAATTCCTCAATCTCTTCTTTTTTTTCAAGACGGTGCCGGTCTATTCTTGTATCACGCTTAGTCTCGACCGCGGACAGATACTCAGAAAGCTCTCTTTGTCTAGTAAATCTCTCTTTCTGTATCAATGAAGCCGCCCCCAAACCAAACCCGATATACTCCTGCCGCTCCCAATAACACAGATTATGTCTGCATTCAAATCCTGGTTTTGCATAATTTGAAATTTCATACTGCGCATAACCGGATAAACAAAGCAGTTTCCCTGTAAGCGAGTACATTTCACGCTCTGTATCTTCGTTTGGAAGCAGCAGTTTGCCTGCCTGATATTTTTCAAAAAACGGCGTTCCTTCTTCAACGATTAAACTGTATGCTGAAATATGTTCCGGCGCAAGCGCAAGCACCTCTTTTATTGTATTTTCATACACCTGCACCGTCTGTCCAGGCAGTCCGCTGATCAGATCAATATTGATATTGCGAAACCCTGCTTCTCTCGCAATCTGGTAATTTTCCTGAAACTGTCTGAATGTGTGTATCCGACCGAGCAAAGCAAGCTCTTGATCGTTTGCTGACTGAAGACCGATGCTTAACCGGTTGACGCCCGCCTTTAAATAAGAATCCAGTTTTTTTCTATCAAGAGTCCCAGGATTGCACTCAACCGTAATTTCCGCTTCCGGCAGAACAACAAAATATTCCCGGAGCACCGCAAGAAGATCCGCAATGATTCCCGCAGGCAAAATCGACGGCGTACCCCCACCGAAAAATATAGAAGTGACGCTGTATTCTGTAAGACATTCGTTTTTTTTCCCACTGATTCTGCTTTGCGTTGAACCGTCTACAGATTGCTGCTCTTTTTTTGTGCAGTCTTTATCAGATAATTTTATTTCTTCTAATTTATTATTTGGCTTTTGCTCTCTGGTATTTTTTAGCAGCCTTCCCGCCTCTGCGATTATTTCCTGTTTCAAGGCTTTTACATACTTTTTTTGGATATCCAAAGAAGCCGGAGCAGACAAAAAATCACAGTAAGCGCACTTTTTTTCACAAAAAGGAATATGAAGATAAACTGCCAAAGGCTTTCCTTCCATCTTTTTTAATCCTCGTCAAGCTTCAATACGCTCATAAACGCTTTTTGAGGTATCTCTACATTTCCAACCTGGCGCATTCTCTTTTTTCCCTCTTTCTGTTTTTCCAAAAGCTTCTTCTTTCGCGTAATATCGCCGCCGTAACATTTTGCCAATACGTCCTTGCGCATTGCCTTCACCGTTTCTCTTGCGATCACTTTGCTTCCGACTGCCGCCTGAATCGGAATCTCAAACAGCTGTCTTGGTATTTCCTCTTTTAATTTCTCGCACATTCTGCGCCCTCTCTCATACGCTGAAGCCGCCGGAACAATAAATGAAAGCGCGTCCACTTCTTCCTTATTCACCAGAATATCAAGTTTGACAAGCTCTGCCGACGCATACCCTTTTAATTCATAGTCAAACGAAGCATAACCTTTTGAGCGTGATTTTAACGCATCAAAGAAATCATAGATAATTTCATTGAGAGGCAGCTCATATTTTAGCAGCGCGCGCGTTGTCTCCATATACTCCATACCAAGATAAACGCCTCTGCGCTCCTGGCACAATGTCATAATCGCCCCGACAAACTCCGTGGTCACCATAATCTCCGCAGAAACAATCGGTTCTTCCATATGTTCTACCTCAGATGGATCTGGAAGATTTGTCGGATTTGTAATCTCCACAACTTCACCGTTCGTCTTATAAATTTTATAGATAACGCTCGGCGCGGTTGTCACAAGATCCAGTCCATATTCGCGCTCCAACCGCTCCTGGATAATTTCAAGGTGAAGAAGTCCCAGAAAACCACACCGGAAACCAAACCCCAGCGCGACGGAAGTTTCCGCCTCAAATTGCAAAGCTGCATCATTCAGTTGTAATTTTTCCAGAGCGTCGCGCAAATCAGGATATTTCGCACCGTCCGCCGGATACATGCCGCAGTACACCATTGAATTGACCTTTTTATACCCCGGCAGCGGTTCTGCACATGGAAACTGTGCGTCTGTCACCGTATCTCCGACGCGCGTGTCTTTTACATTTTTTAAACTTGCAGTAATATAGCCAACCATCCCTGCGGAAAGTTCCTCGCACGGCAAAAACTGCCCCGGCGCAAATGTTCCAAGCTCGACAACATCCGCGCTTGCTCCTGTCGCCATCATTTTGATTGTCGTGCCGCGCCGCACGGTTCCTTCCATAATACGGCAGAAAATAATTACTCCTTTATAGGAATCATAGATCGAATCAAAAATTAACGCTTGTAATGGCTTTTCGCTGCTGCCGCCCGGAGCGGGAATTTTTTTCACTACCGCTTCCAGCACATCCTCGATATTCAGCCCTGTTTTGGCGGAGATCATTGGCGCATCGTGCGCTTCCAGTCCGATAATATCCTCAATTTCTGTCTTAACCCGCTCTGGCTCTGCACTTGGCAGATCAATTTTATTGATCACTGGAACAATGTCCAGATTATGGTCAAGCGCAAGATACACATTTGCAAGCGTCTGCGCTTCAATTCCCTGAGCTGCGTCCACGACAAGCAGCGCGCCCTCACATGCGGCAAGACTGCGCGAAACTTCATAATTAAAATCGACATGTCCCGGCGTGTCAATTAAATTAAAAATATATTCCTCCCCGTCTTTCGCCCGGTATATGGTGCGGACGGTCTGCGCCTTAATTGTAATACCACGCTCGCGCTCAAGTTCCATATTGTCCAAAATCTGCGCCTGCATCTCACGGCTTGTCAAAAGACCAGTCGCTTCGATAATACGATCCGCCAGCGTAGATTTTCCATGATCGATATGTGCTATAATACAAAAATTTCTTATTTTACTTTGATCTGTTGACATAGTTCTCCTCACATTCTGCCGCCAAATAACGACCTTTAAAATCTGTATTGCTGAATTATTTTTTATTAGGTACAAAAACCTTCGAATTTCCAGCACAATCGCTTAAAAAGATGGAATCTTTGGCTGTTTATGTTGAAGTATATCACAGCGGCGGCATTTTGTAAAATTGATTTTTACACAATGCCGCCGCTATTTAAACTTATGATTCGCCCGATGGGACTAAGAAAATCTGCACATACTCGCAATGTTTCTGCGTGCGCATCGGATACCCCCAGCCCGTAAAGCCGGAAGATACAATTAATTGAAGATTCTCATATAGATAAGATCCATAATTATACTGCCCTGCTAATTCAAGAATTGTTCCAGCCGGCCACATCTGCCCTGCATGAGTATGCCCTGAAAGCATCAAATCTACTCCCTGCTCCTCGTTTTCCTGAACTCCCGTCGGCTGATGATCGACCATAACAATATATTTTCCCCGGTCTGCACCCTCCAGCAATTCCTTTACAGCGGCGCGCCCTGATCCGCCCCGCGCCGCATTATCACGCCCTGCAAGAATCAGTTCCTCCCCCAATACTATATAAGAATCGCGCAGAATTTTAACTCCTCCCTGCTTAGCAGCCGCCTCCAATTCCGCCTGTGTATACTGCTTATGATCCGTATAGGGCTGCAGGTCATGGTTGCCATATACATAATAAGTTCCATAGGTACTTCGTATATTTCCAAGAACGCGAAACACTTCCTGCATCGATTCTTTTGCAGTTCCTTCCTCCACAATATCTCCGCCAAGAATCACAAGATCTGCGCCGAGACTGCTGATTTCTTCCGCTGCTTTTTTTAATAGTTCTGTATCCTGAATCGTATCGTAATGTGTGTCTGTAATTAAAATAATATGATATCCAGAGTTAAGTTTTGGCGTCGAAATTTTATAGGTTGTCGATACAAAATGCTGCATATTATAATATCCATATCCCATCAAAACCGCCGCCAGCAAAAGAGGAAGCACACCGCACTGGTAAACTTTACCGCAAATTTTCCATGCACGTACTTTTGTGCTGCCAAATCGCTTCCATAAAACACTCACCATCCATGCCAGCAGATCAAAAGCAAAAAATGCACCGAGAATATGAAGTACAACGACGGAGGCAAACTTCCAGATCCGATAGCAGGAAAACACCAGTGCCGCTGCAAGCAGAGCACTTGCCATATCCATCCATTTATCCTTTTTTCGGATGTAAAATCTAAGCAGTCTGCGAATACAAAAAAACGAATATCCGCCGACTGCCGCCATGATAAAAACCAAAAACACAAGCATTATACTGCGGTTCATCTGCTGTCCTCCATGCTAAAAATTTAATAGATTCATATAGCATACACACGATTCGCAACAGAAGCGAGCGCGAATCGGCGCTGGTATAATATCAACAGATATTATACCAATAGCTGGAAAGATTTGCAATTTATTTCTTTTCTTTAATAATGATACTTCTTTCGTTTTGTAATCAGAAAAATAACCGTTATAATAACTGACATGCATTCTGCCGCAACCGCGGAGAGCCAGATTCCGTCAATCTTCCAGAAAATCGGGAAAATCAATACTGCGGCAACTTGAAATACAAGAGTCCGCAAAAAAGAAATCAGCGCGGAAATCATCCCATTATTTAAAGCGGTAAAAAACGACGAACCAAAAATATTTATCCCTGCAAACAAAAACACAAAAGAATAAATTTGAAAGCCTCTGCATGTAAGATTCATCAGTTCCGTATCATAACCTACAAAAATTTTAGAAAATGGTACGGCGAGCAGCTGTGCTAACAAAAACATACTGATAGAAAACACCGCGATCACCATTAAACTTTTTTCTCTAAGACTTTTTAATTCTGCATGATTTTGCGCTCCGTAATGGTAGCTGACAATCGGCGCACTTCCAATCGACAGTCCAATAAACACTGCTAAAAATACAAAATTAACATACATTAAAACGCCGTAAGCGGCAACTCCATTCTCACCTGCAAATTTAATTAACTGCGCGTTGTAAAGCATGCTGACCAACGACATAGAAAGATTGGACATCATCTCCGAAGAACCATTTGCGCACGCTTTTGCCAAAAATTTTCCGCTCCATTTTGTTTTTACCAGCCGCAGAACACTTTTATTTGGCAATAAAAAATAGACAAGCGGAATGATTCCGCCAACCATCTGACTTAACATCGTCGCCGCTGCCGCCCCGACCAAGCCAAACTGGAACACTGCGACAAACAGCGCGTCGAGTACCATATTGGTAACACCCGCCGCAATCGTTACAAAAAGTCCAAGCTGAGGTTTTTCCGCCGCGACAAAAAAGCTCTGAAATTCATTTTGCAGAACAAATGGAGTCAATGCAATTAAAATAATTCTGCCGTAAGTTACACAATCCTCAAGCATACTGCCTGACGCGCCAAGCCACGCCGCGATTGGTCTGATAAAAATTATACCAAACACAGTAAGCAATATTCCCAAAAAAATAGAAACATAAACAAGCAGAGAAAAAATACGTCTTGCCTTCTCCGGTTTCCCCTCGCCCATCGTCTTAGAAACCAGCGCGCTTCCGCCTGTGTCAAACATAAATCCAATGGTTTTGAGAACCATCAAAAAAGGCATGATTAAATTAACCGCGGTAAACGGAACTTTTCTGACATAATTGGATACAAAAAATCTATCTACTATGCCATAGATCGATGTAAAAATCATCATAACAATCGACGGAAGTGTAAAGCGCAAAAGTTTTTGATAGGAAAAATGTTCTGATAATTGAATTTGCATACCGTTTAACCTCCTTGTTTCTTATTGTCTGCATCTTTTATTTTTTGAAGCTTCGCAACTCTTTTTTTTAAATCAACTAAATACTTTTGTGTTAAACGCAGATATTCTTGTCTGTCCTGCGCCGTCCATGCAGAAAAAATATTGTTTTCAATTTCAATCACGCGCATCGCTGTTTTCTCGACAATCTTTTTTCCATACTCGGTCAGATAAACAAACTTATCTCTTCCATTTTTTGCTTTTAGATAAACGACTCCCTCTTGTTCTAACTTGCGAACCGAAGAATGAATGGTCTGTCTGCTGCTTCCGGTCAGCCTGGCAATCTCACTAAGCTGACAATACTCCTTTCCTGTCATGCATATTGTATACAAAATCTGCATTGTACTGTCAGAAACACCAAGTTTTACTGCCGCTTCATGGTAAACCGATTCGGTTTCGCCAATCAAGCAATTTAAATGCCGCATTTCTTCCATAAATATATCTTCCATTCCTGCCTCCTTTAAATGTCCGAAATCAGACGTTTTGTATTATAGTCCGATTTCGGACATTTGTCAAGAAAAAAAATACCGCAACTTGTCAGAATCGTTGATTGTAAAACAGATCGAGCGATTTTAACAAATTGCGGCAGACCATACACCGATTTCAATAAAACACAATATGAAAATCAGATTTTTTCAAAATAATCCAAAGCACAACAATTTTTCTTTCGATATAATTTGTAAGTTTGTGCCAGTTTTCATTTTCAAATACATTCTAGTATAATAAATTTTTTATAATTTCTTTTTGTTATTGTACATCTTTTGTTTGTTCCAGCGCGCCATCCATCAAAAACAGCAATTCCAGCACGCTCCGAAAATTTAACTGCTCATCATGGTCAAGCCACAAAACAGTTCCCTGCCAAGTTGCATTTTTACGAAACATCACTTTCACATAAAATGTTGCAAGTTTTCCTCTTTCTGTCGGATGCTCCTTTTCATCGGTTTCTTCTGTATCCCCGCTTAAAATTATTTCTGAAGCATTTAACGCGCTCTCTCTTATATTTTCGGCATCCGCCACACAATGTTGTTCTTGAAAACCAAGATCTGTCCCGCTTTCTTTTTCCTTGGCAAAGCTTCTGTTCCTTGTTGTTCTCTGCGGATATTCAAAATGATCAAACATATATTCCAACTGTTTCAGCAGGTCAAGAACACCACAAAATACAAATGGTTCAGAATAATTTCCATTATATATTCTTCCTGAAAGTTCTCCTGCCTTATACTCGTCCACGCAAATCTTGCTGGAACACATCTCATTTAATACCCTGCCGGAAGCACCGATCGGCATATCTTTTTCCTGCCTTTCTAAAAAAAATAATTGCTTTTCCAAATCTTTTTGGAAGCGAAATCCATTTACAATACAAAGGTGCTCTACAAATAAAATTTACAAAATCACCGAGTTTTTTAATACCTATAAATAATTATGTATTTTATATATATAATACTTCAAAAAAGAAGTTTTATCAATCTTTTTTTGTTTTTGATAAATCATATATGTTTAAATCCATTTTAGTTTCGTTGACATCTTGTCTCAAAAAGCATATAATATATCCATACTGGTAAGTTGTTACCACACAAAGAAAGGATGTCCACATGGCAGATAAAATCCAAATCAATATGCTTGGGAAATTCACACTCAACTATCAGGGACGTGTTGTTTCCGACACGGATAACCGCTCAAAAAAAATATGGACACTTCTCGGATATTTGATTGCAAATCACTCCAGGAAAATTACCCATAAAATGCTTACGCATTTGCTCTGGCAGGATGCGGAAGTAACCACAGATTCCGAGAATGCGTTAAAAACGCTTCTGCACCGCACGCGCGCAATTCTTGACACGCTTGAATACAGGGAAGAAAAATTGATTATTCACCGTGGGAGTACTTTCTCTTGGAACAACGCCGTCAACTTTTCGCTTGATATTGATAATCTGGAGTATTTTTACGCCGCTGCTTCGGATGAGAAAAACCCGCTGGATGTCCGAATGGAAAACTACCGTCAAGTTCTATCCTTGTATAACGGCAGATTTCTTCCAAAAAATTGCGGGGAAGATTGGGCGATCCAGCTGGCAGATCACTATCACTCCCTGTATCTCAACGCAGTCCACTCGATAGCTGAACTGTTATTAGAAAAAGGAAAATACGATGAAGTTATACATATTTGCCTAAAATCAACAAATATTGATCCGTGTGATGAACTATCACATTATTCCTTAATCCGCAGCTTTAATATGACTGGGCAACAAAACAAAGCTATGGAACAATACAAATATATGATGCAGCTGTTTTATGATAAATTTGGCATCAATCCTTCGGAGGAAATCACAAACCTATATAGAGAAATTGTCAAGGAACAGCATCCTGCTGCACCGGACCTCTCCGTTATTAAAGAAAAACTTACCGAACAAAATGCACAAAAAGGAGCTTACTTTTGTGATTTTTCAATATTTCAGAACATTTATCATATTGAGGCGCGCAGTGCGGCGCGCAGCGGTCTGGCAGTATTTTTGTGCCTGATTACAATTCAGGAAGACAAGCTGCCTGCAAACAACTCCTCACTTGCAGCGGCAATGGCTCGAATGGCGGAAGCGATCGGTCAATCCGTGCGCTCCGGGGATGTATACGCGCGTTATTCCGCCAGCCAATTTATTATTTTACTGCCTGCTGCCAATTACGAAAACTGTACCGCAATCAGCAGCCGCATTATAAAAAGCTTCCAAGCGTACCGACCAAAATTTAACGTATCGGTTTCCTGTATGCTGGATGAGCTTGACCCACTTATGTTTGAATAACTGCCAAAGCCTAAAGAATCACTTGTCCAAAATCATGGACAGCTGTATTCTCTGCTTTGCCACATCGACGCTTAAAACTTTTACCTCAACAATATCCCCGACGCTCACAACATCAAGCGGATGTCTGACTCTTCCCTTCGACATCTGCGAAATGTGAACCAAACCGTCGTGGTGTACACCGATATCAACAAACGCTCCAAAATCAATAACGTTGCGCACGGTTCCCTTCAGTATCATTCCTTCGGAAAGATCTTTGATCTCAAGCACATCAGTGCGCAGAATAGGCTTTGGCATCTCGTCGCGTGGATCACGCCCAGGTTTTTCTAACTCCTTGATAATATCTGTCAGCGTGATTTCACCGATGCCAAGTTCGGCGGCAAGCTTTTTCTTATCCCGAATCATTCCGCTAAGGTGTGACAATCCAGTCTCTGCATCCTTTGTCTTATGATCCGGCTCTTTCTTTTCTTCCTGCAAAGCAGTACTGCCCATCGCCTTTATTAAAAGCTGTCCCATCGCAGTATTTGTATTGCGCACCTGAACGGTTTTCCTGTTTTCTTTTTTCTCTCTGCTCTGTTCCGAACCGTTCTTTTTTTGTTTCTTCTCCTCTTTTACAGCCGCCTTCATTTCCGCGCGCACTTTCTGGATATCCGCCGTTGTAAATCCAAGGCTGCCAAGTAATTTTTCTGCTGCCTCGTAGGACTCAGGATGGACGCTTGTCGCGTCAAGCGGATTGGTTCCATCATTGATACGCAAGAAACCCGCGCACTGCTCAAATGCTTTTGGACCAAGTTTCGGCACCTTTAACAGCTGCTGTCTTGTCTGAAATTTGCCGTTCTCCTCGCGGTAGGAGACAATATTTTTTGCGATCGGCTTTGTTATTCCAGAAATATACTCCAACAAAGAAGCCGAAGCTGTATTTAAATCAACGCCGACCTTATTTACACAGTCCTCAACTACGCCCGTCAATGCGTCGCTCAACTTTTTTTGATTCATATCATGCTGGTATTGACCAACACCAATTGATTTTGGATCAATCTTAACCAGCTCGGCAAGCGGATCCAGGATCCGCCTTGCAATCGACGCCGCGCTTCTTTGTCCCACGTCAAAATTCGGAAATTCCTCCGTCGCAAGTTTGCTTGCCGAATAGACGGATGCCCCCGCCTCATTTACAATCACATACGAAACTGGACGGTCGCTCTCCTTGAGCATTTCAACAATCACCTGTTCTGATTCTCTGGAAGCTGTTCCATTGCCAAGAGAAATCAATGTAATATTGTACTTTTCAATCAATCGCTTTACTGTGCGCTTTGCCTCCTCAACCTTAAACTGAGGTGCTGTCGGGTAGATTACAACTGTGTCAAGCACTTTGCCGGTCGCATCTACAACCGCAAGTTTACAGCCAGTGCGAAACGCCGGGTCCCAGCCAAGCACAACCTGCCCTGCAATCGGAGGCTGAAGCAAAAGCTGTCCCAGATTTTGACCAAATACATGAATTGCGCCATCCTCCGCCTTTTCCGTCAAATCGTTTCTTATCTCCCGCTCGATCGCTGGGGCAATCAAACGGCTGTAACTATCGCGAACAACCGCTTTTATGGTCTCTTCTGTAAAGGAATTCCCTTTTTTAATTAAATTGTTCTCCAAGTATGTAATAATGCGGTCTTCCGGCGCGGATACTTTGACCGTCAACACTTTTTCCGCCTCGCCGCGGTTTAGCGCAAGCACGCGGTGTCCCGCAATTTTTGTAATCTTTTCCTCAAAATGGTAGTACATTTCATAGACAGTCTGAACCGTATCATCCTTCGCCTCGGCGGTAATGCTGCCTGCCTCAGCAGTCAGCTTGCGGATTTCCATACGATACTTTGCAGTATCCGACACGCGCTCAGCAAGAATATCCATCGCGCCAAGCAGCGCGTCATTCTCCGACTCCACTCCTTTTTCTGCATTTACATACTCTTTTGCAGCTTCCAAAAGCGGAGTTTTTACTTCCTGCTGCCAGATCAGCTCAGCGAGCGGCTCAAGTCCCTTCTCTTTCGCGATCGTTGCTCTTGTGCGGCGCTTTGGACGGTACGGGCGATATAGATCGTCAACCACAACCATCGTTTCCGCCGCGGATATCGCCGCTTTTAATTCCTCCGTCAGCTTTCCCTGCTCCTCGATACTGCTAAGTACCTGCTCCTTTTTCTCCTCCAGATTTCTAAGGTAGGAAAGTCTCTCCGAAAGACTGCGCAGCACTTCGTCGTTTAGAGATCCTGTCACCTCCTTGCGGTAACGCGCGATAAATGGGATTGTATTCCCCTCGTCAATCAGCTTTATGGTCGCTTCCACCTGCTCTTTTCGGATACCAAGCTCTATTGTTAATTTCTCTACTATATCCATAATATCTTACTCCACTCCTGCCGGTGTATACCCAAATCCGTTAATGTACTCGCCCGAAAAAAATTATCTTTTATGGAACAAAAACATTTTCAGATATACAAAAATTTCTCAACTATACTACAGTAGCTTTGACAGCAAATCTTTTGCTGTACAGCTGTCAGCTCTCCAGACTATGTACCATTTCCTTGTAAACTGGTACAAGCGCTGGATAAATCTGGCGGAATACCTGATATTTTTTCTCATACTTTTCTACAAGTTCTGGTTCTGGCTCTGTTGTTTCAACAACTCGTATCAACTTCTGCGCCGCCTCTTCAACGGAAGCAAATTTTTTGCAGCCCACAGCCGCGAGAATCGCTGCCCCAAACCCTGGGCCCTCCTCGCTGTTGATCTTGTCCACTTTTACATTCATAATATTTGCGACCATCCTGCACCAGAGCGGGCTTTTTGCTCCGCCGCCGTTCAACCGCACCCTGTCGATCTGCACACCGAAAGAACGGGCGATTTCCAGCGCATCGCGCAGCGCAAATGTCACACCTTCCAACACAGCTTCCGTCATATCTTCGCGCGTTGTATCCATCGTCATGCCGACAAAGGTTCCCCTTGCGCATGGATTGTTGTGCGGAGTGCGCTCGCCCATCAGATACGGCAGGAAAAACACCTGGTTTTCTCCAAGTTTTGTAATGCCCTGCTGTTCCTTTGCATACTCTTTTGTCCCAATAATCTCATCCATCCACCATTTGTTTGCGGAAGCCGCGGAAAGCATACACCCAAGAAAATGATACTTTCCATTCGCATGAGCAAACGAATGCATTGCATTTTTATCATCCACTGCAAACTTGTCCGTCGCGATAAACACAGTTCCTGAAGTGCCAAGCGACACGCTGCACATTCCATGGGCAAGCGTGCCTGTTCCCACTGCGCCCGCCGCGTTATCCCCTGCACCTGCAATTACACGGACTCCAAGCGGCAGATCCAGTTTTTTGGAAGCTTCCTCTGTCAATGTCCCAACCACCTCATAGGACTCATACACTTTTGCAAGCTGCTCTTCCCGGACCCCGACAATCTCAAGCATCTCCTTTGACCAGCACCTGTTTTTTACATCGAACAAAAGCATACCGGAGGCGTCTGAAACATCCGTTGAATGCACACCCGTCAGGCAATACGCAAGATAATCCTTCGGCAGCATAATTTTTGCAATCTTTTCAAAAATCTCTGGTTCATGCTTTTTCACCCATAAAAGTTTCGGCGCGGTAAATCCAGTCAACGCCATATTGGCAGTGCAGGAAGATACTTTTTCACGTCCGATCACCTGATTTAAATAATCACATTCTTCCTGTGTACGCCCATCATTCCACAAAATTGCCGGACGCAGAACATGATCCTTCTCATCCAGCATTACAAGCCCATGCATCTGCCCTCCAAAACTGATGCCATCCACTTCCTTTCGATCGATTCCAAAAAGCAGTTCCTGTATTCCCACCGCAAACTGATCGTACCAGTCTTTTGGCTCCTGCTCTGACCAGCCCGGTTTTGGAAAATGCAGCGGATACTCTTTCGCCACAATATTTTTGATTTCTCCTGTTTCCTCCATCAAAACAAGTTTGACCGAAGAAGTTCCAAGATCCACTCCTATATAATACATCGTTCCTCTCATTCCGCCGCACACGGCATTTTAATTAAATTTTCAGCTTTTTTTCTTGCTTTTGCGATCGCCCACATTGAAAAAAAGCTGCTTGGTTACTGCTGCTTTTCTCTGTTTTCCCCTTTTGTTTATTTACTAAACTAACTTTGTATGTTACACTATTAATGATAACAATTATCCAGATTTTTGTCAATGAACCAACGTAATTTTCGTTGCTGCTGCGGCAATTTTATTTAGGACAATATGAAGTGACCCCACATTTGTAGCAACGTGGATTTACCTGTATAC
>CAMUAR010000024.1 GCA_947086895.1 uncultured Lachnospiraceae bacterium
CTTTGGCTTATCTTTTCAGTTTTTTAATCTAATTTACTCTTCTTGCTGATCTCTGGCTTATCTTTTCAATTTTTAACTTATTTACTTTTCTTGTCAGTCTTTGGCTTATCTTTTCAGTTTTTTAATCTAATTTACTCTTCTTGCTGATCTCTGACTCACCTTTTCAGTTTTTAACCTGTTTACTCTTCTTGCAGTCTCTACTTATCTTTTCAATTTTTTAACTTATTCATTCTTCTTACGGATTTTTGGCTTATCCTTTTACTTTCTTCTAACTTACTTTTTCATCTTTCGCTTATTTATTCTGCTGTTTTAAAGATTCTGCAACAATTTTTTTATTATTTTACTACAATATCATTAATTCTTCCAGCAAAAAATAAATTTTTCTTACAGTGATATAAATTTGATATTTAAATTATAATACCAAATCAATAATGCAAACCGCGTTATTTTCATACCTGGAAAATTTTTGTTTCATTTTACTATTATCTATAAAAAATCTATCACTACTAAGACGAATTATTTTTTTAATATGTTGTTTTTCATAGCTCTTATAAATTTCTTTAAAATGATAAAACTTATCAATACATTTGTTATAATGCGGAAGTAATTCTTATTGTGTTAATAATAAACCTTCCAAATTGTCTAATCCAAGCAATTTCATCTTAGGAGAATAACAATTTATCCGTTCCAACATTAGATCAAATACAAACGCTGCAATGCTCCATCCAATCAATATTTTATCTGTAGCAATTTCTCTTAAAATTTCTGCTGTTCTATTTTTCTGAATCAAATTGAGCAAATAAAATGGGATTCTACAAATAAACTATACCAAGTCATAATTTAGCAGCAATTTTGATGATGGCTTGTCCAAATCAAAAAGCTTAAAAATCAAAAAGCTTAACAGACAAAGAACATAGATAGCCACATTTGCCTATATGCGATGTAGGCAAGTAAAGCAGACGATCAAAATAATCTCAATTTATAAATATACATTGCATATAATAATTTTTTTCTTTGTACTTATGTTATCACTCTTCATTATAATAAAAATAATAACGTCTTTTTGATTTTCTGTTGGAATCCACAAAAATTCATTTGCTGTAAATGCCGATACTGCATCCTTTTAGGAAAACAGGTTATTCCTAACACTGTTTTCAATAAATTTTTACTTAATAATTTATCAGAATATAAAATCAGCCCATTAATTCCCAGTTGTTCTTTTCCTTTTTTCAGCAGCTTTTATTATAAAAAACAAAAAATTTGAATGTTTCGTTTTTTATAGAATAAATTTACATTTCTGGCATTGGGGCTTCATACAATCCAAATTTATGAAAATTATACCATCCCATAATCTTTTCCTCAGACGCTGCTTGCAAAGCAAATAATACCTCTTTTGCAAATTCCAATGCTGCTGTACCGTTGGCTGTAACAATATTATGATCCCGCACTGCTTGCTGTTCTAAGTATTGAGCTTCTCCAGTGTATGCGATTCCAGACCACTGTTTTAAGTCCTCCAGTTGATTGCTTGTATGTTTTACATTATTCAATACGCCAATGGTTCCCAAAAATGCAGATGCATCACAGATTCCTCCAAGAACTTTTCCTGACCGGCAGCAGTCTTGTACCAGAGACCCAACTTGACGCGCATTGTCCTGTCTCCATGTCATCCCTCCAATTAAAATTAAAGCTTCATAATCTTTTGGTACAGAATTAATATCATAGTCTGGCAATGTGCAGAAACCTCCAATGGAATGTACTGGCTGTTTTGATAAAGATACCGTTTTTATTTGATATTTGCCATCGCTTAGCATGGCAATTGCCGAAGATAAATAAGCTGCTTCCCAGTCTGCATACTGTTCCAAAATTACAAATAAAATTGTTTTCATAAATACCACCTTTTTTGTATTGTAAGCAATAAAATTTTTATTTTTTCCAAAATTTATTCCAGCGAAAAAGAAATTTTACTGCAGCACTCACTTATCCTTCGATATACGCCAGTTTTGCTTGTTCCATTACTTTCCCTGCTGCGCCGCAGTTCGGACAGGTATAAGTGCCGTAAAAATAACGAAGTTTTTCTGCCTCTTTTTCGTTTCCCAACTCATAAAGCAGATTACTGAACCATAAATAAGTATGATCGAACGATTGTCCATCCCACTGACCAATCACGGATTCCGCTGGTTTTATTTTCTTTTCCAGTTCTTTTTTTCCATTGGATTGAAAAAGAATACTGTCAATCTCTGTATCTTCGTTAAGATTATCACAATTCGGACAATATTGCAGGCATTGATTCCACCCTCCTAGTATTAAAACAAAAGCGGCTTCAGGATCTCCAAGCATTGCAAGCATTCCCAGGCAAAACATAGAGCGGCTTTCTTCATCAATCTGCTTTAACTGCTCTTTATAACAATGTAAAAATTCTTTTGCTTTTTCTCGAATAATTTTTATGCTTTGATGATAGCTCTCCAAAATCTCCTTTGGAACCTTTTCGGTATCATCGATTTCGTGATTATACGAAATATCAGTAGCCAAAAATATTCCAATATTGGTTAAAAGCATTCCCTGCATCCGAAAATCTGCGTTCTGCTGCCACTTTTCATAAAGTTTTACAAGATAAGGCATGGCAAGATAAAGTGCATCATAAAAAGACATTTGATGCCAAAGCTGTTCGCAGATATTATCAAAAGCAATCCGCAGATCACTTTCTGTTTTGTCAGACGGATCTACATACCATTGTTGTTCATTTTCTGACAAAACAGGATCTGATCCCATCAGCACTTTTAAGTCATCTCTTATAGTTCCATACGCTCCACGAAACATTTCCCATAATTCCGAATTAAATTCAATTAATTTTGGTTCCATACTTCTCCTTTTTTATAAGAGACTGTCGCAATAAGCTTTAATGATACAAGATATAGTATAAACCGCAACACGGTACTAGACGATATTGTATACATTTGGCTTAATGCGACAACCCCCTGTTAAATACCGCCATATATTCGCACGATATTTTAAGTTGATATCAAAATAATTGTTGCGAAATGGTAAATGGTATATAGGCAAATGCGGCTATCGATCTTGATCTAAGCGATTGCAGAAACCTAATTGTTTTCGGAAAGAGGAAATCACAATTCTTTGGACAAAACATTGTGATTATACGCCGAATTGTTGCCGCTTCGATCTAAAACAAATCGAGCTGCTTATCTTGAGCGTATGCTTTACTTATATGTTGTATACGATAAATTATCTTAATAACATGTTATATATGCTTGATAATTTAAATAAATATACTAAATTATTTAAAAATTTTTCGTCTTTTTGGTTTTGCAATCGCTTACTTTTCAGGATTTAGAAAAATTATTTAGAAAAACACTTTATTACATCGCTTCCCTTTTTCGCAAATGCAATAAATTCATGCAGTTCGGCTTTTATTTCATACCATGCGCCGCCCTTATATTCTGTGTTGTCTCTGACAAAAATCCATTCTCCTTCCGGCAGATAAACGCGCTTTTCTGTCTGCCCGCGCTGTGTAATCGGAGCAAATAAAATATCGTCGCCAAACATATACTGCTCGCCAAGAGTATAGCATACCTCGTCCTCTGAATAATCAAAAAACATTGGGCGCATCACTGGAACACCTGCCTGCGATGCTGCGTCCATAGCCCTGCGAGTGTATGGTCTCAGCTGGTCGCGCAGAAGAACAAGTTCTTTCAAAATTTCAAAATTGCGCTCGCCAAAGCTCCAAAGCTCATTGTCGCCGCCGGTCGGCTCAATAATATCTCTGCTGCGATCTTGTCCGCAGCGGCTTCCATGCAGACGCATTACCGGGCAGAACAAACCATACTGGAACCACCGAACAATCAGTTCGCGGAAATCATCGGATTCAATATCGCCGCCGTAAAATCCGCCGATGTCCGTTGTCCACCACGGAATACCGCACATTGCCATATTCAGCCCCGACTTAATCTGCGCGGAAAGGCTTTCAAATGTAGATGGAATATCCCCGGACCAGACAAGCGTGCCAAATTTCTGCGCGCCAAGATAAGCACAGCGCGACAATGTTACAATATCCTCTCTGCCCATCTCCTTCATTCCATCATATACAAGCTGCGAATAATAATATGGATAGATCAGTCCAACTTCATCGCCATTGCCGATGGATAAAATTAAATTGTCAAATTGTTCTGGATGAATTTCTGGCTCCGCCTCATCAAACCACAGACAATCTACACCATTGTCGATATAATTTTTCTTTAAACATCTCCAAATATAAGCGCGCGCTTCTGGGTTTGTTGGGTCGATTTCCGCCTGTGGTCCATAAAAATCAAATACCCGGTTGGAACCTTTTGAAGTGCGGATCAAGAAATTGCAATCCAGCATTGGCCAGTAATTTTCACTGTGTTCATTGATCGTCGGCCACATTGAGACCATTAGCTTAACGCCTATCTGATGCAGCTCATCCGCCATCTCTTTTGGATTTGGCCAATAGCGCGGATCAAATTTATAATCGCCCTGTTCTGTCCAGTGGAAATAATCAATTACAATAACATCCAGCGGTATTCCAAGCTCCTTATAGCGGCGCGCTACGGAAAGTACTTCCTCCTGCGTTTCATAGCGCAGACGACACTGCCAGAAACCAAGTCCCCATTCCGGCATCTTTGGGGCATGTCCTGTCAAATCAGCCAATGTACCCGCAACTTCGCGCGGCGTACCGCCAATAACAACATAATCGATCTGTTTTGTACAATCGCTTACCCAGCGTGTACGGTTGTTTGCCAATTCACAGCTTCCGGTGGACGGCATATTCCACAAAAAGCCGTAGCCGAGCGATGAGTAAAAATACGGCATCGCACATTTTGCATTTACATGGCGCAGATCAATTGTACATCCTTTTAAATCAAAACAGCCTGTTGCCTCATGTCCAAGACCATAAAAATGTTCTCCTTCGTTCGGCTCAAAAGTCACGCGCGCGCTCCACAATCCGCTCGCTTTGTTTCGATAATGGCGAATGCCGGAATCAAATGTCATCTCGCTTTTTTCACACAACAGCCGCTTTCCATTGTTATAATAAATAACTCTGCCGTTGCCGTAAAGTTCTGCGCGCATCGTGCCGGTTTCCAATGTGGCATGGTCGCCTTCCATCCACGCCTTTGCCTTGGTTTCCTGCGGTATTAACGTCCAATTCTCATCGATAATTTTACAGTTTGGTGAACCCTGAAACCGAATGCTGTTTTTTCCGCACGCGGACAAGCGCACTTTTTCTCCTGCGCGTGTAAAAATAATTTCATTGCCCTTAACTTCAATTCCCATAAAAAACCTCATTTCTGTAATGTAAAGTTTTTTCACATTTTCTTTTCTGCTTATAATTCTCTTTGTATTCAGCCGCAGAATCTACGCTTAATACTAATTTCTTTCTCTGATATTTCAAAAGTATATTTAATTTTTATTTTATGTATTTTTTCTATAATTTTTTTATTCTTTAGTCCTTTTATAATAGTAATATAAATGACTATATCATTTTACTTTTGTTTTCTAATATCCCTCCCCCACAATTCAAAATCCTTTTTCTGTTATCATATCATATACTGTTTTTAAATACTATACTATAAGACTTATTTTATTTCCTTTTTTTTAACAAAAATTGAAAATGAAATAAATTGGGAAGCAAAAAATTTTCTCGTTTTATTTTAAAGAAGCCATGTTATCTCTGCCTGTGTCTACGAACCCTTTTATTTTGTACTGCACATATTTTAATTTAATTTAAATCCTGCTGTCTTATATTTTTTCCATTTTTCAAATCTGTAAGAATAATTTCACGTTCTTTCTGGAGAAGCTCTATAACGTATTCCATAAACTCACTTTCTATATAAAATAAATCTGTTTAATTCGGACATGTCTGAAAACTCATTCCTGCGACCCGCACCCCCTGATTTGTGTGAGCTTTACATGATATTGATGTTGTAATTTGGTATTTACAATATCTCTATTTTAATTCATCCAGTGTTTTTTCATAAGCAGGCAGAAAATCCCTCATAAAATCTTCTGCTTCCACCAAATGCATTTCTTCTAATGCCTGTGTAATTGTAGTACGTGCATTACAAAATTCTGTATTTCCGGCTTTTGCCTCCTCAATACATTTCACCAAAGCCGAGAGCTTGTCCGCTGCCTTAACCAGCCGAAAAAGATATTCCTCGCCTTCCTGAACAAAGAAAATTCCCTGATAATCCTGGCGCAGTTCTTCTGGAAGCATTGAAAGCAGCTGCTTTGCCGCTTTTGTTTCAATATCCTTAAACGCTCCCTGAATACTTGCATTATAATATTTGATTGGCGTTGGCATATCGCCCGTAATAATTTCTGTCGCGTCGTGGTATAATCCAATCAGCGCCGCCCGTTCCGCGTTTAATTTTTTGCCGTAGCGTCGGTTTCCAATCACTGCTAAGGCGTGTGCAAGCATCGCCACTTCCAGCGAATGTTCGCTGATATTTTCCTTCATCGAATTGCGCATAAGCGCCCATCGCTCAATATATTTCATTCTTGACATCATCGCATAAAAATCTTGTTCCATAATCCCTCACGTTCTGCTGCCAGCAGCGCAAACATCATTAAATTTATCAAAAAACCATGCATTCTAAAGCTCAAATGATGATAGCATTTCTTCTTTGTATATTTCACTTCCACTCTATTTTTCCAATCTCAAAATACAATTGTGCTGCGGCATTTTCAATTATTTTTTTCTCTTTCTCCGAAATATTTTTAAACAATTCAAGAAAATAAAATTTCCTTGACAGAAAAATATATCGTTTGGTCTATAATATTTCTTTATCCTATTTCCTTCTAATCTTTCTTTGTAAAACAAGTTTAAAATTAAAACTATATAGACTTATATTATGTTTTTAAAACGATTATTTTTATTATTTGCTGTATTATTTGTATGATTTTATGTCTAAAAATGGAACAGGCTTATTTCCCGAATCCAAATTTCCATTCGGCATACTTTCTGCCTGTTCCGTTTTTATATCTTATTTTACATATTTTTTTATATACTGCCCTGTATAGGAATTCTCTTTTTCTGCAATCTCCTCCGGCGTTCCGGCTGCAATTACTGTGCCGCCTTTATCTCCGCCTTCTGGACCAATATCAATAATATAATCCGCGGTCTTAATTACATCAAGGTTATGCTCAATCACAACGACGGTATTGCCGCCTTCCGTCAGGCGCTGCAAAATATCAACAAGCTTGTGGACGTCCGCAAAATGAAGTCCCGTGGTCGGCTCATCAAGAATATAAATTGTTTTTCCGGTACTGCGCCGACTTAACTCCGTCGCAAGCTTAATCCGCTGCGCCTCGCCGCCGGACAGAGTTGTAGACGGATGCCCCAATTTCAAATAAGAAAGTCCAACGTCGTTGAGCGTCTCTATTTTCCGGCGGATGGACGGAACATTTTCAAAGAAATGAACTGCCTCCTCGATTGTCATTTCCAGCACATCGTAAATCGTCTTTCCCTTGTAGCGCACATCCAGCGTTTCGCGGTTGTACCGTTTTCCCTCGCACACTTCGCAAGGCACATAGACATCCGGCAGAAAGTTCATTTCAATCTTGATAATACCATCGCCGGAACACGCCTCGCAGCGACCGCCTTTTACATTAAAGCTAAACCGTCCTTTTGTGTAACCTTTCATTTTTGCATCTGGCGTGGACGCAAAAAGATCGCGTATCATATCAAATACCCCTGTGTAAGTCGCCGGGTTTGAGCGTGGTGTGCGCCCGATTGGAGATTGATCGATACTGATTACTTTATCTAGCTGCTCCGCCCCGGTAATTTCATCGTGGGCGCCTGGTATTGTGCGGGCGCGGTTTAGTTTTTTTGCAAGGCTCTTATATAAAATCTCGTTGACAAGCGAACTTTTCCCTGACCCCGACACACCGGTAACACAGGTAAAAACACCGATTGGAATTTCCACATCAATATTTTTTAAATTGTGTTCGCGCGCCCCTCGAATCGTCAAAAAGCCGGTCGGTTTACGCCGCGCCGACGGCACTGGAATTTCCAGACGATGACTCAGATAAGCTCCGGTAATCGATTCTGGCACTTGCATCAGTTCCTGTGCCGTTCCGACTGCCACAACCTCCCCGCCATGTTCTCCCGCACCAGGACCGATATCTACAATACAATCCGCGGCAAACATGGTATCTTCATCATGTTCCACCACGATCAATGTATTGCCAAGATTGCGCAGATGTTTTAATGTTGCAAGCAGCTTGTCATTGTCTCTCTGATGCAGACCAATGCTTGGCTCGTCGAGAATATAGGCAACGCCAACCAGCCCGGAACCGATCTGCGTTGCGAGCCGAATGCGCTGCGCTTCGCCGCCGGACAAGCTTCCGGTCGCGCGGGAGAGCGTCAAGTACTCCAGACCCACATCGACAAGAAAGCGAAGCCTTGAACGGATTTCTTTTAAAAGCAATTCCCCAATTTTCTCCTGCTGTGCATTCAATTTCAGCACTTCCATAAAATCTTTTAGATCACGGATGGAATACTCTGTGATTTCTGCAATATTCTTGTCCCCGACGGTCACGGCAAGAGCCTCTCTCTTTAACCGTTTGCCCTTGCATAATTTGCATGGAGTTGAAGTCATAAATGTTTCATACTCTGCCCTTGATGATTCAGAACCTGTCTCGCGGTAGCGGCGGCGGGCATTGTTCAGCAGTCCTTCAAATTCTACATCATAAACGCCCTCACTGCGCTGCCCGCGGTAATGCACCTTCACCTTATGCCCGTTTGTACCATGAAGCAGTATACGGCGGATTTCCTTTGGCAGATCCTGATACGGCTGATATAAGTCAAACTTATATTCCTCGGCAAGTGCCTCCAACATACAGCGCACATAACTGGATTTGTCTGTTGCCGACTGCCATCCTGGAACAACAATTGCGCCGTCGGCAATGCTAATGGACATATCAGGAACAATCAGTTCCTCCGCAAATTCCATCTTAATGCCGATACCATGACATTCTGGACATGCGCCGAACGGATTGTTAAAGGAAAAAGAACGCGGCTCCAGCTCCTCAATGCTGATTCCGCAGTCCGGGCAGGAAAAACTCTGGCTGAATGTCAATTCCTTCTGACCTATAACATCGACAACCAACAAACCGTCCGTCAATTTCATCACGCTCTCCACAGAATCCGCCAGACGATTTTCCAGACCAGATTTCACAACAAGCCTGTCAATAATAATCTCAATATTGTGCTTAATATTTTTCTCAAGCTTGATTTCTTCACTTAGCTCATAAAGGTTTCCATCCACCCGCACCCGCACGTAACCGCTGCGTTTTGCCTGGTCAAAAATCTTTGCATGTTCGCCTTTGCGCCCGCGCACAACCGGAGCAAGCAGCTGAATTTTTGTTCCCTCCGGCAGTTTCATAATCTCATCCACCATCTCATCCACAGACTGGCGGCGGATCTCCTTTCCGCAGTTCGGGCAGTGCGGTATACCAATGCGCGCGTAGAGCAGACGAAAATAATCGTAAATTTCTGTCACAGTGCCAACCGTGGAGCGCGGATTGCGGTTGGTCGATTTCTGATCGATGGAAATTGCCGGAGAAAGCCCTTCAATGCTCTCAACGTTCGGCTTTTCCATCTGTCCCAAAAACATTCTCGCGTAGGAGGACAATGACTCCATATAGCGGCGCTGCCCCTCCGCATAGATTGTATCAAATGCGAGCGATGATTTCCCAGAACCGCTTAATCCTGTCAGTACAACAAATTCATTGCGCGGAATATCCACGTCAATCCCTTTTAGATTGTGTTCTCTTGCGCCGCGTATTTTAATATATTCTTTTTTCCCGTTCATAGATCCTCACCTTCTGCCGTATATGCGGCATTTTTTCATCAAAGACATCATAAATACTCTGTTAAATTCCATGACATATTACAGAATAATTCTATATTTACGGCATCTTTTTCCCCTGACTCCCTGTTTCATTCCTATTTCGACACGAGCAAAACTTTAGGATGTGTCTGAAAACTCTGATTAGAAACAAAGCTATTTTCATTTTTGCTGTATGGATTTTCCCCTGTTCTTTTGTGCAGTTTTTCGTTTTCAGACACACCCTGATTCAATCAAAATACAGCGCTCTGCTGCTTTTTTACTTTATCGTACTTCCTGTTTCCCAGCACAATTCGCACGTCCCGGAAGCCTCATAAAATTCCCAGTATACATAATACTTATCTTTCGCATTCAGTTCTATTTGACCAGCAAAAGACCCCGGACTTAGTTTTAGAATTTCCTGTTTCTTTTTATCCATCAGAATTACTTTTACACGTCCTTCCGACAACTGTGTGTCAAGTATAAATTTATATATCCCGCTTTCATAAAACCTGCCTCCATAACGAATAAAACCAGAACAAGATTTTAATGTAAATTTATCTTTTTCTCCCGCTGGCAAAAATACAAAGACAATGGCTGATATACTCTTATATACTGCCATGCCCTGGCAGGCTCCAAAGTTTGCAGAAATTTCTTGCAGCCGTGCGCCAGCCCGATTCAGCCATTTAGCAATATATTTTGGTACTGCTTTATTTCGCCAAAACATAAGGCATATCAAAATGCACAAAAACACCCAAAAAATCGGAGAAACCAACCAGCTTTTCATAAATAAAATCCTTTCATTATGCAGCAGACTCCTCCCACTGCCCCATGCAGCAGGAGGCGTCCTGTAAATTATTTTCAAAAACACTTTTTTATGTTATAAGAAAACGGTTCGGAACAATCACTCCAAAGACACATATCCTGCCATTCCCTATGTGCGCGAACGGATGGAAGCTCTGCTTGCAGTTTCCCTGATTTTTACAGCTTCGCCAATTCTTTTCGAACTTCCATCATCTGATCGCGCAGTTCTGCTGCAAGTTCAAAATTCAGTTCCGCGGCTGCTGCCTGCATTTTCTTTGCCAGCTTGCGCGCAAATTCTTCAAGTTCTTTCGCACTCATTGATTCAATCTCTTTATTATCCACAAGGCTGACTTTCTCTTTCTCCACTTTCTTAGAGATACGAATTAAATCGCGCACTTTTTTCTTTATTGTCTGCGGTGTAATGCCATTTGCAATATTGTACTCATTCTGGATACTGCGCCGCCGCGCGGTCTCTTCAATCGCCTTTTTCATCGAATCGGTGATTACATCCGCATACATAATTACATGCCCGTCCACATTTCTCGCCGCGCGCCCCACGGTCTGAATCAGCGATGTTTCCGATCGAAGAAATCCTTCCTTGTCCGCGTCAAGAATCGCCACCAGACTGATTTCTGGAATATCAAGTCCCTCCCGGAGCAGATTGATTCCTACAAGCACATCAAACACATCCATACGCATATCGCGTATAATCTCGGAGCGCTCCAATGTATCAATATCCGAATGAAGATATTTCACGCGGATACCTACCTGCCGCATATAGTCCGTCAGTTCTTCTGCCATGCGCTTTGTCAGTGTTGTCACAAGTACTTTGTTCTTCTTTTTGGTTTCTTTTCGTATCTCGCCAATCAAATCGTCAATCTGTCCTTCAACTGGACGAACAAAAATCTCAGGATCCAACAGACCTGTCGGACGAATAATCTGCTCTGTCCGCATCAGCTCATGTTCCCGTTCATACACATTCGGCGTTGCAGAAACAAACAGCATCTGATTGATTTTCCCCTCAAATTCCTCAAAATTTAACGGTCTGTTGTCCTTTGCAGACGGCAGGCGGAAACCAAATTCTACAAGTGTAGTCTTTCGTGCCTGGTCTCCCGCGTACATACCGCGCACCTGCGGAATTGTAATATGAGATTCATCGACAATAATCAAAAAATCTTCTGGAAAATAATCCATCAATGTGTTTGGAGTACAGCCGGGCTGCAGCCCGGACAAATGCATAGAATAATTCTCAATCCCCGAACAAAATCCCGTCTCGCGCATCATTTCAATATCAAAATGCGTGCGCTCTGAAATGCGTTGCGCTTCCAGAAGCTTGTCCTCGCTTTTAAAATACCGTATACGCTCCTCAAGCTCCGCTTCAATATTTTTGATTGCAGATTCCATATGCTCCGGCGAAACAACATAATGCGACGCCGGGAATATCACCAGATGTTCTAATGTACACTTAATTTCTCCTGTCAGCACATCAAATTCTGCAATGCGGTCAACTTCATCTCCAAAAAACTCAACGCGCACCGCGGTATCTTCGTTTGCAATCGGAAAAATTTCCACCACATCGCCCCGGACGCGGAACGTGCCGCGCTTAAAATCCATATCGTTGCGCGTATATTGAATATCAATCAGCCGCCGCAGTACATCATCTCGGTCCTTTTCCATACCAGGGCGCAGCGAGAGCGTCATACTCTGATAATCGATCGGACTTCCAAGACCATAAATACAAGAAACGCTCGCAACAATTACCACATCCCTCCGCTCGGTAAGCGCCGCAGTTGCAGAATGGCGCAGTTTATCAATCTCGTCATTGATCGCGGAATCCTTTTCAATATAAGTATCTGTTGACGGCACATAAGCTTCCGGCTGATAATAATCATAGTAGGAGACAAAATACTCCACTGCATTTTCCGGGAAAAATTCTTTGAACTCACCGTAGAGCTGGGCGGCAAGGGTCTTATTGTGCGCTATGACAAGTGTTGGTCGGTTCAGCCGCGCGATAATATTCGCCATTGTGAATGTTTTCCCGGAACCCGTAACCCCCAGTAAAGTCTGGAATTGGTTGCCCTCCTGAAAGCCTTTTACCAGGGCTTCAATCGCCTCTGGCTGGTCGCCTGTCGGCTGAAATTCTGAATGAAGCTTAAAACATTTTTGTTCGTTTTGCACAAAATCACCTCTAATTCATGTAGATTGGATTGAATTGCTGATGCCTTAGATATTATCAAAAAGTTTATCCTAAATCGAATGTTCCATTCGATTGACACAAAATTCGCCGAGGCGCATCTTCACTTTTCCAATAAATAGCGTTTCGACGAATTTGGGTTGCTCCGTTCGATTTCCACATCAGACAGAAAGATTTCTGTATTCGACGGAAATATTTTTCACATTAAGGGGAACGATAACTAAATCAATTAAGAAACAAAATCGAATTGTATTATAACACACTCACTCGCTCTTGTCTATAGAAAACAAACATAAGTTCGTGTTTTTATATAAACATATTTACTTCTTATACTTCTCAAATTATATCAGTGAATATCAGACAGTCCTACAATTCTTATTAATTCTTACTATAAAACAGCAGTGCTTATAGTTCTTCTCCAAAAGATATTTTATCCGCAAATCGAAAGAAATCTTTTTACCACTTTGTATGCAGAGTTGACTTTTCAACCAGTGAATATAGAACACTCCATTCCATTATAATACACCGATTCAAATCTTCTTAAAAAAAGAATCGGTCATCTGAGTAAATTTTCAGGGTAACCGACTCTACTAGAACAAATTATTAAGAAACTATATTGTAAATATTTTTGCTAAAAATACGGTTCTCTGGTAATCAGCAATTATTATTTAAATCATAGAAACTCATATTGATTGCATTTTAAGATTGTTTGTAAGTATTTTATTGATGGCAGGTTTCTGGATGATAATAGTTATTAATTTCAATTTTCTATGATTGTTATCCATTCGAGTTCCTCTGATGTCTTTATCACAAAAAATATCGGATAATCTATTTTTTATATGAAGTTTGTTGACTTCAAATCCTGCAGTTTATTATTTAACAATATAGTACTTATCCCTTATACTTGTAAGACCATAGATCTGCACCGTTCTGGAAATCCACGAAATACTTTATCTTTTTCCTGTATGCTGTTATTATTCTTTCAATCTCATTTTGGCTGCTTGTCACGTCTTTTGACAGAATACGATACATATAATTATCATCTGGCAGCAACTCTGGATTTACAAGCCCTCTGTTTGTCACATATCTCAAAAGTTCAACTTCTTTGTTTAAAAATGAAGTTACTTGTATTTTTAAAAGGGCTTTATCTACAGGTACATAAGAAGAGTTATAGAATAATGAATTTCCGCTGTCGAACAATGGAGCCATCCCAATCCACCTTAAATTATTACTGTCCCTTATAATACCAAAATTATTTAGATGTCTGTCTTGATTTGTTATTATAAAGTCTGTCATTATCTGATATTCAAGAAACGCTCTTACATCTATCCCTTGCTTATAACATAACATTATAAACCATTCATAATACGAAATATCATTTGGCTTTTTTGCTGAATTAACTATGTCTATTGCTGATATGAATTCTGTTTCTGTACTAGTAAAGCAAGGACACTCGCAACCTATAACCATCTGACCTTCCGTCGAAATTTTTATAAGTGTATACGGTAAAAAATTATATATTCCCTGACTTCCATGCAATTCTGTAGCGATCACTTCACACAAACTTTGCCTGCATCCCCTGCCGTAATTGCCTTTCACAAGTCTGCGCACTCCATTCTGATCTATTATCCATTTCTTCTTTAAATCCCCCTTTAGGGAAACACTTGGAACAAAGTTTGTCTTTCCGACGATCTCTTCCATATCATCGACCAAATCAAGTGTGAAAACAGATCTGAAATTGTTCGTATATGGATTTACTGTTTCCCATGTATTTGCATCATTGATATTTTTTATCCAATAGTGATCTGTAAGTGAAATACCATTGTTAAGTAACATTAAATCAAACGTATCATAGTTTCCTATTTTTGTTAAATCCTGCTTAATACTTTGCCTGGAAATCGGAATTCCTCTGTTTTTTACCCATTTCTTAAGTTCATCCAGATTGCTGATCCCCACTGGTACAAGACTATTTGACAACTCGTTATTACCAATACCAGCTTTTAATACTTGTCCAGCACTGTCGATATCCAACATAGCAACTTTTGTGTTTTCATGCATTAAATAATATCTCATAACACCTCCATCCGTTACCCCATTGTTTCTAACGCCTTCAGGAACTCTTCATCAGGGTAATTTTCAGATTCCCAATCTTCAACTGCAAATTGAACAAACATCTCCAATGCCCATTTTTCATCTTTAATATTATTCCATACCCTATTATTATGATGTTCTATAATACTGCCATGATACTCAATATCAAACGACATATCATTACTATTCAATATTACTTTTGCTATTTCGTCGTTAAATTTTCTCTCATAAACTACAGCTTTCATAACACCTCCATCATGCCATATTTCCTGCACCAATCTATCATTTGTTTTAAATGTACTTCTCCGAAAGATAAATTGCCCTTACAGAACAATCGCACAGTTCGCTAAGGAATTTATCCTCCCTTCGGTCGAATGCGAATCAGCGCAGGTATAATATCTAGCGATATTATACCATATCGTTCCGATATGGTACTCTCCGAGGGATGCGCACGATTTGCTGATGTATTTGTCCTCCCTTTGGTCGGACGCAAATCGGCGCAGGTATAATATCTGGCGATATTATACCATATCGTTCCGATATGGTACTCTCCGAGGGATGCGCACGATTTGCTGATGTATTTGTCCTCCCTTTGGTCGGACGCAAATCGGCGCGGTGTAATATCTAACGATATTATACCATGTTTTTCAAAATGCTCAAAGCAAAACCTCAAAACCTTGCTGCGCTGTGGTGTCTTATTACAAAATTCTGTAATAAGCCTTTCTGACACATATTGGGGGATATAACCGCAATATTTCTTGAATAAATTCGATCCGTATTTTCTTTTTCTTATTCATTCCTTTCTTATATCATTTTATTTTATATACTCAATTTTTCGTTATCTATATTAAATTAAGAATCAATTTTTCTAAGGCTTTTCCATTTCCACTAAAAATATATGACGTTCCCTCTACAATAAGCTTGTTATTTTATTTTCGATCGTATATTATACTTTTATTCTCTTTATGCAATAATGCTTCAACTATCATATATCATAGTAAAATATCCTTTTCGATTTTGTTCGCCTTGAAAAGATTCCCATAACAAAAGGACAGCCAAAGCTGCCCCAAAATGCTTGTTCTCTTAAATAACATAAAATACTGTTTTAACTTACCTTTGAATATATGTATTCAAAATATCATTTTCAATAATATTATCTTTTCACTTCTTTTTAGGAAAAATTGTTTTCGAAACTAGAATTGATTTTTAAAAGCTTCTATGATATGATAAATACTAAATTGTTGCAATCTTAACATATAGTCTTAAGTGAAAAGCAATTAAGCAATTATATAATAAGGATATTTGATATGGCGATAAGAATACCATGGGATAAACACGAAGCAGCAATTTTATTGGACGCATGTTTAGCAGTCATTGATAACAGGCTTTCTCGTGTTGATGCTATTTCAAAAGTATCAAGGACTTTAAGAGAAAAAGCTATCAGAAAAGGATACGTAATTGATCCCGTATATCGTAACGAAAATGGGATTTCCATGCAATTGAATATAATGATGGCTCTTATCTTAGAAATTCCATCTGGATTGCATGGAGCATCAAAGTTATTTATTGATATAGTACATTTATATAAAACCAACCCTGAACAATTTCAAAAAGTATTGGAAAATGCAAAGAAAGGTGGGATTGTTATGCCCTCAAATAAAGAGGACTTTTATAGATGGCTTGACAGTTCTGTTCATCCTTCGGATGTTTTATATATCAAAAAAGACTGTGATTTGGTTGACACATATAGTAAAAACAATATAAAACTAAAATATTCCTTATTTGAAACGAATCAACTTGCAGATATTCAAAAGGTTATAAATGTCATTAAAAAAGATGTATTTTTCAGAGCAAAAAATGAAAGACAAATACAAAAAATTGAAAAAGCTTTAAATGAATACTTTCGTTTTATGAAAGAATTTTTATCCCACAACAAAAGTGCTTTTACACCCGAAGAAAAAAGAGAGAGTAAAACAAACCGTTGTGGTGATGAAGCTATTATTTCTGAGAGGAATATAAATACAAATGAAAAGGACTTTTTAGATGTTGATTTTGAGCAATATAAAAAAATTCTATCAAAAGATTATAAAAAGGGATTTCGGCTTAACGATAAATTAAGTCTCAAAAGATTTCGTATGCAATGGCAATGTACTTTTAAAAATGAGTTACAGTATACAGATGAAGCTATATGTAAGCATATAGCACACATTACTATTCATCATGGCGATATGGCATATCTCCCTGAAGACATGTTGAATGAAAATACCAAATGCAGATTACTTACATATATTACTACTCTCTTTTCAGAAGGCAAATCTGCCATTTATTATGAGGCTCTTTATCATAAATTTGCTGATGATTTTGCAATCGGGAGAATAAATAATCCCGAAATGCTGAAGACTTATCTTTCGTATGTTAATGAAGGAAATATGTATCTTCATAAAAGTTATATAACCTCGGACAGTAATGTGGAGATTGATAATACAGACGAAGTTCGCAGTTTTTTAATCGCACAAGAAAAACCTATGCGAACGGAAAATATTATTTTTTCTATGCCACATATCTCAAAAGATAAAATACGAGAAGTGATTGCCGGAGCCAACAGTAGTGAATTTGTTCGAAACAAAAAAGGAGAATATTTTCATGCAGACATTATTAAATTCACTCAGCAAGAAATCGGTTTAATTACAGAATGGATTAGTAATTCTATTGCTGATAAAAAATATATGGGAGGTAAGGAGCTTATAGACACTATTCAAACTAAATTACCTTCTATTATGGAGCGTTATTCCTTTCTAACATGGTTAGGTCTGCGAGATGTTCTGGCATATAAATTAAAAAATGTTTTTTCTTTTAAAGGGCAAATTATTAGTGCTTATGGTGAAGATTTATCAATGTCTGATATTTTTGCAAACTTTGCCAAAACACATGAACATTTCACTTTGACACAACTTGATATGCTTAAGAGTGATTTGGATACTTCGATTTATTTTGATTCAGTATATGCCAATTCATTGCGTATAAACAAAAATGATTTTGTTTCTGTGGATCAGGCAAGATTTGATATTGATGCTACAGATATCGTAATAGGGCAATTTTGTTGTGACGATTTCATAAGTATAAAGGAGATTTCTTTATTTGGAGGTTTCCCTAATGCATATTTCCCTTGGAATCAATTTCTATTACAGCATTATGTCGCAAACTATAGTAAGAAATACAAATTAATTCATACTGGATTTACAGCTACAAAACCTGTTGGAGCAATTGTAAAAAGAGATTCTCAGATAAATAGATTTGATGATGTTATTATAAGAGTGCTAGCTGAAAGTAAAATTCCTCTCAACGTCAATGATGCATTACAATATTTATATGATACTGGATATATTTCTCGTCGGAGTTACAACTCACTTGACACAGTTCTTGTTAAGGCAAACCAGTACAGAAAAAATAAAGGAGAATAATATACTATGTACTCTTATGATTACGATACCGAAACAGGTGGTATAATACTTAACTCGTCTCCATTACAATTCAGTAAAGAACCAAGACCTGTTTATTATAAAGAATTGGATATACTTGGTTTTGATCAGCATTGGAATTATGAAAAGAATGATGCTTATCCATATATGTGGGCAGAAGCAAACAATTATTACTATCGTGGTCGCAAGGTGGCACAAACCAAAGGGGGTTCTTGTTATACAGCCCCGGAAATTATAATTTTAGAAGAACCTGAACCAGACAATGCCCCTCTTCGATTTGTTGATATTCCGACAATGATTGAAAGGAATCGTGAACTTTTAGAGGGCTTGGTTCAAGATACCATCAAAAAGGTTTACAATACCTATTGTGCTTATGACAAAAAAGTTGATGTTTTTTATGTGGCATTTAGCGGTGGTAAAGATAGCATCGTCACTCTTGATATTGTACAAAGAGCATTACCCCATAACGATTTTATGGTTTTGTTTGGTGACACAGGGATGGAATTTCCAGATACATACTCTACGGTGGAAAAAATAAAACTATTTTGCTTTCAAAATAATATTACATTTATAAAGGCGAACTCAACATATTCCCCTGAATATACATGGAGGCAATTTGGACCACCATCTAAAACATCAAGGTGGTGTTGTAACGTACACAAAACAGTTCCACAAATATTGGCATTAAGAAAATACACTAAGAAATCTAATTTTACTGGTATGGCTTTTATTGGAATAAGAGCAAGTGAAAGTGTATCAAGGAATGAATATGATTATGTTAGTTTGGGTGAAAAGCATAAAGGACAATATAGTTGCAATCCTATTTTAGAGTGGAATTCAGCCGAACTCTTTTGCTACATATACTCAGAAAAACTAATTATAAATGAAGCATATAAAAAGGGAAATAATCGAGCAGGTTGCCTCGTATGCCCAAATGTTTCTGAAAAAAATGCATTTTTCCGAAATATATGTTATCCATCTGAAGTAAATTCATTTATGAATTTGATAACTGATTTGTATAAGGACTGTTATCCATCTTCTGTTAAAATGAAGGAATTTATGGAACATACTGGATGGAAAGCTCGTATGAATGGAAGGGACATATCAATAAACATTTCTTGCAGTGAAATATCAACTAATGAAGAGTACATAATTAAAGTACGAAATCCAAAAACTGACTGGAAAGAATGGATAAAAACTATTGGTGTTCTTTTAACGGATTCATCTCCTTATCATATATCTTATAGGCAAAAAGAATATGAATTCAAACTCAATCCTTCTTCCGAAGGAGGTTATGATGTATTTATAGAGAATCATTTAGCTAAATCGGATCCAGTTTTTGTAAAATTACTAAAAAATGTATTTCATAAAGCGGGCTGCTGTATTGGATGTCAAGAATGTGAGGCAGATTGTCATAATGGTTATATAAAAATGAAAAATGGCAACATCACTATAAGTGATTTATGTAATCATTGTTCCCAATGCCATAAAATTGACAGAGGTTGTTTAATATATAAATCATTGGAACTACCCAAAGGAGGTTCAAAAATGGAAAACCAAAGTTTAAACCGCTACTCTACTCATGCTCCTAAAATAGAGTGGATAAAGCAATATTTCTCTTTTAAAGACGAATTTTCAACAAACAACGATCTTGGTTCCCAAATGATAAGTTTTTTTAAAAAATTCCTTCGTGATGCAAATATGATGGATGGAGATTTATTTAGTGAAAGTGCTAAATTAGTTAATAATATCGGATTAGACAAGCCTATTAGCTGGGGTCTTATGCTTGCTAACTTAGCCTATTCTCCACAAATCAATTGGTTTATTAAAAATATTAAAATAAACGAAACCACACACAAAGATTATATTATTTCAATAATTGTTGATACTGGTGCGAAAGAAAGAGCCGCAAGTGATATATTTAGATCATTGTCACGATTCGTCGAATTACCATTTAGTGAAGTTGGTATGGGATATTCTATTAAAGAAAAAAATAAACCTATAGCTATCTGTCGTACTCCTTGGCAAGATCCCGATCCTCGTGTAATCCTTTACTCTCTCTTCAAATTTGCAGAGACTTGTGGTGATTATTATCAGTTTACGTTAAGCAGACTACTTAATCATGATATTGACAGCGATGGGGTAAGTCCTACACAGATTTTTGGACTTGATAGAGAGCAGATGGAAAAAATTTTAACAAGTCTCTCCATCAACTATCCTGAATTCATCAATGCTTCATTTACACACGATCTTGATAACATCACGCTTCGCAGCGATAAATCTGCTGAAGATGTATTATCGTTGTTTTAAGGAGGTATCGTTATGCTGGATAAATACCGCCATTATTTTGATATCGACCCAGAATACTTTCCACAGGTTAATAAAGATATTATAGATAATCAACCTGACCATTGGAAGAAGTTCTACCCTCATGAAACTTTCGTTCACCTTATTAAAGATACTATCAGTATCCTTTCTCGTAAACAAAAAGTATCTCTTTGGGTAGAAGGTGCATATGGCACAGGTAAATCCCACGCTGTGCTAACACTTAAAAAGCTTCTTGAAGCATCAGAAGAAGATACCAAGCAGTATTTTGATAAATTTAGCGATCAACTTAGCAAAGATCTTTTTAACAGCCTTCAACAGATTAAAAATAGTCAACAGAAGATTTTGACGGTGCATCGCTATGGTTCTTCTAATATTTATGGCGATGGAGATCTTGTTTTTGCCATTCAAGAAAGTATTTCAAGCGCCTTATCTGCTGCTGGACTGCATGACAGCGGCAGTGCTTTAAAAGATTCTGCTATTAAATGGCTCTCACAAGAATGGGCAAAAAATGCATTTAATGAACTTATTAAAACAGAATATACTAATATCTTTGGTGGAAATGATGTTGATACCATTATTTCTAATTTAAATACATATTCAGGTGAAGCATTAAAAGAACTTATGAGTAATATTATGCGTGTTGGTAAAGAAAAGCATTTTTCTGCTCTTACGATGGATGTCGATGATCTTGTCGAGTGGATTAAAGATGTTATTAAAGAGAATGACCTTAAAGCGATTACTTTTATTTGGGATGAATTCACAGAGTACTTCCGCAACAATATGAGAGCTTTGACAGGATTTCAAAAAATTGTTGATGTCAGTGGTAATGATCCGTTTTATATGATTATTGTTACTCATAATGTCACCCATATTTTTCCTGAAAGCAATAAAGACTGGAAGAAAATCATGGGCAGATTTATACAACCCATCTGCAATATTGAACTTCCTGAAAACATGGCATTTCGTCTTATGGGAGAAGCTATGGAAGAAAGCAAAGATACTGCTGTTCAAGCTGATTGGAAAGAAACATGTGATATTCTTCAGGAACGAACATACGATGCAAGAAAGCTTGTTAAAGAAAAGGCAGGAATTGGCGACGAGGAATTAAAAAAAATTCTTCCTATTCACCCTTATGCTGCGCTGTTGCTTAAGCACATATCTTCTGCTTTTGATTCGAATCAGAGAAGCATGTTTGATTTTATCAAAAATGACCGCGGTGATGAAATAAAAGGGTTCCAGTGGTTTATAGATAACTGTGGTCCTTATGACGAAAATCCGCTGTTGACTATAGATATGCTCTGGGATTTTTTTTATGAAAAAGGGAAAGAATTCCTTTCTCATGATATTAGAGCCATTTTAGATTGCCACTCCTTTGCATCAACAAAACATCTTAACAATGAAGAACATCGTGTATTAAAAACAGTTCTTCTCTTGCAGGCAATTTCTCAAAAAACAGGAGATCATGTTGAATTATTTATTCCAAACGAACGTAACCTGAATAATGCATTTGAAGGTTCTGATTTAGAAAATGATGAAGCATGCCGTATTGCAAATAAACTTATCCAAGAAGGTATATTATTTAAAAGACCTTTGTCGGGTGGAAAAACACAGTATTCTGCATTAATCAATTCTACAAACACAGCAGAACTTGAAAAAGAAAAAGAAAAGCAGCGTCAAAAAACAACTTCTCAGCTTTTACAGGAGATGGATATTGCATCTGCCTTCTCCTTTCGCGGCGCATTGCATTTAAGATATGAATTTTTCTTTGTATCAAAAATAGATTTTAAGTCCAAAATAAATAGTCTGAGAGGACAAGAAGATTCTTTTGGAAACAAGATTATTGCAGTTGCCACATTCGCAAAAGATGATTCTGAAAGCGTAGAATTAGGTAGAATGATAAAAGAAGCTGTAGCGGATGAAAGTTATCATATAATTTTCATAGACGCATCTACAACCCCATTTGGCAACGATTTTATGGAACAATATATTGAAGCGATGTCTAATTCAGTAGTAAATATTAAACAAGATCGGGGTCTTGCAGCGCAATATGAGTCTAATGCAAAAGAAATATTAAAAAAATGGTATAATAGGATTGTTGATGGAGAATTTCTTGTTTATAGTTCAGAGAAAAAGGATGGCGAGCGTGTAAATAATATTGATCAACTTTCTACATATTTAGAGGGAATTAACAGAAAAAGATATCCTGAAAGTCTTGAAACAGGAAACCCTGTCAATGCAACTATGTGGCAAGCCTCCTCTCTTCCATTAGGTGTCGGCTGTGGCGCTAAAGAAAACGTATCTGGTCAATTTCGCTCAGGCAATGAACTAACCAAATTGGAAAATTATATTGGTTCTGATGCATGGCAAGTTAAAGAATATTGGGTAAAAAATCCACATCTCCCAATTTCAAAAATTAAGATTGCAGTAAAAAAGCTGATTGATGATTCCTTTGAAAAAGATGGGCAAATTTCAATTGAGAAAATTTATTCCTTTTTAAGTGATAAAAATGGCAACTACGGCTTTATGCCTTGTAACTTAACAGCTTTTGTTATGGGTTTTCTGCTCAAAGAATATATCGACGGCTCTTATAATTGGACTGACGGAATTCACAACGAGCCACTTACTCTTGATAAATTGCAGGAAATGGTAGCTGAAATAATCAAGCATCAAAATACGCCTATCCCTCGCTATAAGGATAAATTTATCAGTACAATGAAACCAGAGGAAAAAGAGTTTAATAAAGCTTCGTCCAGAATATTTGATATCCCACTGGCTCTTTGTGTTTCTGCTGAAAATACTCGTGACAGAATTCGTCAGAAAATGAAGGAATTGTCATTTCCAATATGGGTATTAAAACATAATCTTGATGATGTAATATTTAAGACTTCTGTTGATAAGATATGTGAACTGATAGATAACTTTAGTGGAATTGCAAATAACAATAATTTTGGAACAGTAAAAACGGACAAAGAGATTGCTATTACAATAGGCAAACTGTGTCTTGATTATCCTGAAATTATTGATGATATGACATTAATCGTCAATACTGATATGATTACAAAAGGTATGGATTGTTATCTACATTCTTATTCAGACGGCATATTGATTTCTCTTGCAAATGAAGTAAGGGACAATGGTCAATATATTAATCGCCTGAGAGATAAATTTAAGGTAGATGCGGCTAACTGGGTATGGAATGTTGATACTGCTAATCAAAAAATTGATGAAGTTATTCTTGAATATAAGATAATTGTTGAAAGTAACAAAATTCTTCCAAAGAATACTTCGTTTGAACCAACAATCAAGGAATGGTGTGACCGTTGCAGTCTTATTCGTATTTCCTATTTGTACGCCAAGAACTACTGGAATGACCTATCTGATTTTATGGAATTGCTTTATAATATGAAAAAAACAGGATATTTGCTTGATTCTCAACGCACAATCTTCTTAAAACAACTAACCATTCATGGAAATGCCTTTCATGAATTTTATAACAATCAAATAGAATTGTTTAGAAAAGCCTGTGCTTATGTGGTTGGAAGATTTGGTAATGATGAAGTGAATGAAATATTCAGACTATTATCTAATGATATGTTTATTATGGAAAAATCAACATATCAGGCTGCTGTTGAAAGTGCTGTTGAAAAATATGTCAACGAAAAAGGCGCAGAGAAACTCAAAAAGTTCTGGAAAGAAAAAACTGGAACAGATACTCCAAAAACATGGTCGAAGATACATCGTACTCCTATTTTGTGTATGATTGACGACAAGGACATACAAGCTGCAAAAGATGCATTTGGTACTTTAAATAAAAAACAACCGGATTCTGCATCTGTTAATAAAGCTATGCAATTTCTTGAAAATGCAGCATTTTTTAGCAAACTTTCTGATGCTGAAGCTATTGATACTGCTTTCCGTAATATTATTATAAAATCATATAGTGTAATGCTGAATGATTTGGAAGAAGTACGTTCACACTTAGAAGAAGTTATAGCTACAGAAGTATATGACTGGTTTGGTCTGCCAGAAGTTGATAAAAAGTTGCGGGAAATGTCAGAATACAAGTATAATCAATCTGGTTGTGATAAAGCTCTCGAAAAAATAGATAATATGGATGTGGCTGATGTAAAACAGTATCTTAAAAGACTTATTCGCGACAATATGATTGTTGGTATGGAGATTATTAAAGGAAAGTAAGGTAATTCAAGATATGAAACTTGAAGAATGTATAAAGCGAATAGATAAATATATGCAATCCTGTGATAATCACCCTCGACTTGTTAATGTTCAAAACTATGAAGATATGAATGCTATATGTTCACATTTCAGAGTAGGAAAAACCGTATTTAAAGATGTTGCTAATTATGCAAACTTTGATGAAAATCCATCCGAATCGGCACTTTTTAATGATTTTGCCAATATCAAAGGTAACATTTTTATCACAGGATTTACAACCTTTTATAAACTATTAGGAGAACAGAAGTTAAAAGAACTATTAAAAAAATTGGTTTCTTTTACTGGTATAAATACTCATATAATAGTAATGTGTTATCAATGTAATAAACAACTTAATTTCGAAGATGCTCGTTATCGTAATTGGGTGTATCTCGTTGATGGATATACAAGTAACAAAACTGACATTGTTTTTTGCGTTCCTTCAACATCAATATTAGATAGATGCACTATTGTAAATGGGATACAAAATATTGCATCTTTTATTGAACAGAACTCTCAGTCGTGCTTATATGTAAAAACAAACAAAAATAAAACGGAGTATCCTTATACGCTTATTGATATTTCAGAACAATTAAATGCTTACAACCTGCTTTGTAATATTGATCCTATAACAAAAAAACTTTCAGAATCTTATGGCGAAATAAGCCAATGGGAGTATGCATTAAATACAATCAAAGATGCATCTTCATGGCTTGGTTACGCTACAAAGATGTTTGGAGGGGTCAATATTCTTGACTTGTCTTTAACAAAATGGAAAACTTATGACAACGCTAAAAAATGGATGTTTTTCATTTTGCTTAAGTTGTTTGGTTCTCCTAACTGTGGATATTTAAATATTGTTGCAGATCGTTCGTTTTCTCCTGATGATATCATAAAAATGATATATCAAGAAATACTTGAATTGCCTCATTCTGCAATTGACTTCTGGGAACATTATAATGAACGAAAGAATTTAATTCAGCTTATTGGAAAATCAGATATTCAAATATCTAATTATTGTGACTGGGTACTTCAAAAAGGTAAAAATGCAATATATTATTTAACTAATATGTCAACAAAGGAAATCAACATGATTTTCCAAATGTTAAATGACTATCGAGAAGAATTTTCAAAGAATGAAATTATGGAAATTCTCAAACATATTTATCCTGATTTGTACCAGTATTTACAACCATATGATTACAAAAATCAGTTACTTAATCAATACTTTGATGCGTATAAATATCAGAAGGTCATGAACTACGTAAATCCTGATTTTCTTGCACTTGTGGAAGAACAGGCAAAAAATAGAGATTATAACCGCTTCTTGCCCGCGCGCAGTGAAAAAATTGAATCCATCGAGATGACGAAAACTATCGTATACTTTATTGATGCAATGGGTGTAGAATATTTGTCTTTTATCATGGCACAATGCAGAAAATATAACTTAATGGTTTATACAACATTATGCCACTGTGAAATTCCTTCTATCACTTGCAAAAATAAAGATTTTGTTGAAGTTTTTGAAAATCATGGAGCTACTTTTGCGAAAGACCGAAACGGAATAAAGGCATTAGATGAAATCAAACACCATGGTGAAGAAGATTTTGACTATACTAACAACAAATTACCCACATATATTGCCAAAGAATTACAGATAATCTCAGATATTATTGAGAAAGCTGTATCTAAACTACAACTGTTTGATCGAATTGTATTAATCTCGGATCATGGTGCAAGTAGATTGTCAGTAATAAGCAAACAAGAAAACAAACATCAAATGTCAACAAAGGGTATTCATTCAGGAAGATGTTGCCCAAAATCTGAAAGTGATGTACCACCTGATTGCGCAATTGATGGAGAAGATTTTTGGGTTCTTGCTAATTATGACCGCTTCAAAGGTGGGCGAGCTGGTAATGTTGAAGTACATGGTGGTGCAACTCTTGAAGAAGTCGTTATTCCAATTATCGAAATCACTAAGTCCGCCATTGAATATGAATTTAAGCTACTTACAAAAGATATTACATTCAGCAGAAGAAAAAAAGATGCTCAAATTAAGATTTTTTCAAAAACAAAAATTGATAATATCGCTGTTCGGATTTCCAGAATAGATGAAATAATTTCATCTGTTTCAATAGATGGTCATAATTTCATTGTCAATATTTCTGAATTAAAAGCATCTGGCACATATTCTGTTGATATTTATTTACAGAATAACTTAATAAAAGGTGGTCTTAAATTCCGAGCTGACAACAGTGATTTTAAAGAGAAAAATTTATTATAGGAGGTATTTAATTGACCGATAAATTAAGAGATCATTTTGATGAAATGGTTGTATATAAAGATCTCAAAGAAATGAGTTTTTTAAAGACACTTAAGTTGCCATCATTTTTACGTGACTGGGTATTAAAGATGTTTGAAGATGAATGTGGTAGTTTTGATACAAAAGAACTTCTTCAATTTGTCAACACTTATATGCCTCGTAAAGACGACTGGATTTGTATAAAAGAACGAATCATTACTGGATTTGAACATGTTAAATTGCTTACAAAAATTACAATTGATATTAGCATCAAAACAGGAGAAGTCTCTTTCTCTCTTCCAGAATTCGGCTTAGAAAGCAAAGAAACGATTATCGAATCTCATATATGGGATAATGTTAAAGATGAATTAGTAAAAGGTACAGATATCTGGGGAGTTATTGAATTAGGATATCGTTTTCCAGATGACACTGTCAAACCAAAGATTCCAGGTAAAATTAAACTAACCGACTTTAAAAGTTTTTGTCCTTACGATACAGATTTAAATTTTTATAAAGATGTAAGATCTGAATTTAATATTTCTGAATGGATAGATATCTTACTTGGTGCAATTGATTATAGTGCTGCCGGATATAAAAATGAACATGATAAACTTGCAATGCTTATGCGATTACTTCCTTTTATTGAAAAAAATCTTAATATCATAGAACTAGCCCCGAAAGGTACTGGTAAATCTTATGTATTTGGAAATGTTAGTAAATATGGTTTATTAATAGATGGAGGAAAAGTGTCACGTGCCAAAATGTTCTATGATAATCAGCGAAGAACACCAGGTTTTATCGTAGGTCATGATTATGTGGCAATTGATGAAGTAAAACTTGTACAATTTGGTGATGTCAATGAAATGCGTTCTGCTATGCAAGGTTATATGGAAAGAGGCAGATGCGATGTCAATGGTCATGAAATTGTTTCTGATGCAGGAGTAGTATTCTTAGGTAATATAGAAGCTGATAATATGGATGAATATCAAAATATGCTTACTGAACTTCCTTCTTTGTTTAAAGAAAGTGCTCTTGTTGATAGAATGCATGGATTCATCAAAGGATGGAACATCCCACCAATGCAACCCAATTTAAAAATATCGGGCTGGGCATTAAATACAGAATACTTTTGTACAGTTCTTCATCTTCTGCGGGATGATATCAGCTATCGTGCAATTGTTGATCAAGTTGTTGAGGTATCGGATGGCGCATATGAAAGACATGTAGAGGCAGTAAAGCGATTAACAACTGCATATCTAAAGTTGTTATTTCCGAATGTTCGTTCAGCAACGGATATTGATAAGCAGTTGTTTTTAAATTATTGTTTGCGTCCTGCTATAAAAATGAGAACTATCATACAGCGGCAATTAGAAATACTTGATCCAAAAGAATATAGAAAAGACAACAAACAAATGCCTATTTTTAGTCTTAGAAAGGATTTTTAATGAAAATTTTATGCATAAGTTGTGATTTGTATAATCTTGATAAAAATACAATCGGAATAAATAAAAAACTATTAGGCGAAAGAGTAAATAAATTTTATTGTTTAGACTGTCTGGCAGGATATTTAGATACCAGTATCGAGGATTTGCTTGAAAAAATCGAGGAATTCAAGGAAGAAGGATGCAAATTATTTGAATAAGGTTGGTGTGTTTCATGATTTATGCAGATAATGCCGCGACAACAAAATTAGATATAGATGCCTTCGAGGCTATGAAACCTTTCTTGTTCGAAAATTATGGAAATGCATCACAACCATATTCATTTTCCAGGATATCAAGAAAAGCATTACGAGAGGCTAGACAATCCATCGCCAATTGTATTAATGCCGACCCAGATGAAATTTACTTTACCTCAGGAGGAACTGAAAGTGATAACTGGGCTATTAAAGGTTGTATGAAATCGAGCAGTGTTTATCGGTCAATTATAACATCGGAATTTGAACATCATGCAATCTTAAATGCATGTAAATGCATGGAATCTTATGGATATCCAGTTACTTATCTTCCTCCTTCTAAAGATGGATTTATTACCCCTGAAATTCTTGATAGCATTATTACTAATGAGGCAAGTCTTGTTTCTATTATGATGGTGAATAATGAGATTGGTACCATTCAACCAATAAAAAAATTGTGCGAAGTTACACACCAACATAAAGGATTATTTCATACTGACGCTGTACAAGCAGCTGGGCATATTAGTGTAGATGTGAATGATTTAAATATAGATATGTTATCTTGCTCAGCGCATAAGTTTAATGGACCTAAAGGAGTGGGATTTCTTTATATAAAAAAGGGCATTAAAATACTTCCCTATATGGAAGGTGGAATGCAAGAATTTGGTATGCGTGCAGGAACAGAAAATGTTGCTTCTATTGTTGGAATGGCTGTTGCATTGACAAATAATGTTGCCACTATACATGATAATAAAAAGTATTTGGACAGACTAGAACAAACTATATTGAAACAACTATACGCAAACGGCATAGATTTTATTCGAAATGGTGCAAAACCATACGTTCCAGGTAATCTTAGTCTATCTTTCAAAGGATTTGAAGGAGAAATGCTTCTACATCGGTTGGATTTGATGGGAATTATGGTATCAACTGGATCTGCGTGTGATAGTAAAAATACGCAAATTTCTCATGTATTAAAAGCAATTAAAACAGATGAAAGATATGCATTAGGTACAATTCGCATTTCTCTTGGACGAGATAATACAAATGATGAAGCTATAAAAATTGCAGATGCCTTAATTAGCATTGTGAAAAAAAATAATTATTAAACTTGCAATCTCTTCCGAAGTTTTCAACATTCTACTTATTTTTTATTATATATAATCTTGATGCAATTAAAAACTAATCTCGTCTTTTCTCCCACATACAGACAGCCGGACATGAATCCATGCCCGGCTGCCGTTTGCCCTATATATTTAGCATACCCAATAAATCCTTATTTATTCTTCTGCTTCTTTATTTTTTTCTGCTGCTTCTTGTATTTCGTTCTCTTCCCGCATTTCTTCCATATTTTTATTTTTCTCAGCGTTTTCTTTTGCTGCTTTTTCCTTCTCTTTTCTTTTTCTCTCTTCTTCTTTTTTCTTTTGCTCTTCCTTTTTCTTTTGCTCTTCCTTTTTCTTTTCTTCGGCTCTCTCATTTTCTTCTGCAAATTCTTTTACAGCTTCTGCTTCCTGCTCACTTAAAATATGTGGAATATCCAACAGAACAACAAGACGATCTTTCTGATTTGCAACTCCCATCGCGTAACTGGTTTCCCTTGTTTTCACAATCACAGGCATCGCGCATATAGATTCTTCCTCAATCGCTATAATTCCCGAAACTGAATCTACTTTATATCCAACCTGCATATTGTTGCACTTTGTCACAAGAAGCTGTGTTCCTTCTGTTACTTCCACTTCTGGCATACGAAATTTCTTTCTCAAACTGTATACCGGAATTACATCGCCGCGCAGATTTAAAATACCAATAATGCAAGCTGGTGCATTTGGGATCGGGACAACTCTTGTATACCCGCTGATTGTTGTTACCAGCGAAATGTCCATTCCATATTCTTCATTTCCTAACTTGAAAATCACCTGTTTTGTTGCCATCTCCGCCTCCCTTTCTACCTTTTACAGAGCAGGCTTACCCGTTTTCCTATTCTTCCTCTGGTTTTGTATTGATCCATTTCAAATAAGCATTGATAAATGGATCAATCCCCCCGTCAAGCACCCCCTGCGCATTTGCAATTTCTGCGCCTGTCCGATGATCCTTTACCATTGTATACGGCTGAAGCACATAAGAACGTATCTGATTGCCAAAATTGATATCTCTCACCTCGCCGCGGATACCAGATTCTTTCTCCTGATTTTCCTGCTGCTTTAAAAGATACAGTTTCGCTTTTAACATCTGCATTGCCTTATCTTTATTCTGAAATTGAGAACGTTCATTCTGACACTGGACAACAATCCCGGTTGGAAGATGTGTAATGCGGATTGCAGAAGAAGTCTTATTGACGTGCTGTCCGCCCGCACCGCTGGAACGGTAGGTGTCAATACGCAGATCTTCCTCATTAATTTCTATATCCAAATCTTCCTCGATATCCGGCATTACATCGCAGGAAACAAAGGAAGTCTGCCGTTTGCCTGCCGCATTAAACGGTGAAATCCGCACAAGCCGATGAACGCCGCGCTCTGATTTTAAATGCCCATAAGCGTTTATCCCATTGATCTGAATTGTGATAGACTTTAATCCTGCTTCATCGCCATCCAGAAAATCCAGAATTTCTGTTGTGTATCCCTTGTGATCTGCCCATTTTTGATACATGCGGCTAAGCATACTTGCCCAATCGCAGCTTTCTGTACCGCCTGCCCCTGCATGAAGCGTCAAAATTGCATTGTCCTTGTCGTACTCCCCCGAAAGCAATGTATCAAGCCGCAGTTCTTCAAATTCTTCTATAAAGCTGTCCGCTTCTTTTTGAATTTCTGGCACAAGCGAAAGATCATTCTCCTCGTTTGCCATATCAATCAATGTAAAAATATCTTCGTACCGCTGTTTCAAATCATTGTACTGCGCGATTACATCCTTTAAATTCTTCAGTTCTTTTACATACGCCTGGCTTTTTTCTGTGGAGTCCCAAAAATTTGGCTCCTGCATAATTCCTTCGATCTCTTCTACCCTCAGCTTTTTATTTGCGAGGTCAAAGTGAATCCCCCATTTCGATTAAAGGTTTTTCATAAGTGCCGACGGTGTATTTGACCTGATCCAGCTCAACCACTAATCTCACCTCTTTCTATTGCTGAACTTTATATTTTAACTTCAACAGTTTACAAATTTCCCCCAAAAAATTATAGTGCAGCAAAACTTTGCAAAACTGCGATACTGCAAGGATAAAAAGTTGGAAAATCTTTTTTTACGCTTTCTTTCCGCAGCAGAATTTAAATTTTTGTCCGCTTCCGCAAGGACATAAATCATTTGGCATCACTTTTTTTGCCACGCGCTTTACCGGCTGTTTTGCAATCGACTCATCCTTGTTTGTACCAGTCACTTTCGCAACTTCCTCGCGCTCTACCTTCTGCTCGATACGCAGGTGCATCAGACCGCGCACCGTCTCCTCGGCAATCGCTGTCGTCATCGCGTCAAACATATCGTAACCCATAAACTTATATTCGGTCAATGGATTTCTCTGTCCGAGTGCCTGCAGACCAATGCCCTGACGCAGCTGATCCATATCGTCGATATGATCCATCCACTTGCGGTCAATCACACGCAGCAAAATCACGCGCTCCACCTCGCGCAGCTGTTCTTTCTCCGGGAACTCGGCTTCCTTCTCCTCATAAAAGCGCACTGCGTCCTCTTTCAGCTTTTGCGCCAGCATATCTCTTTTGCCATGCTTTAACATCTCATCGTCCAGCGTAACCGGCGGCAGCGGCACAATCGGCAAAAGCAGGCTGTTCAGTTCAGCCAAATCCCATTCTTCCGGCAGTGCATCTTCACTGATACAATGATTTACCGCGCCTTCCACGGTTTCCGTAATCATTTTAAATATGGAATCCCGCATATTGTCGCCGTTCAGCACTTTGCGCCGTTCACCATAGATAATCTCGCGCTGCTCGTTATTTACCTGATCGTACTCCAACAGGTTCTTGCGGATCGCAAAGTTATTGCCCTCTATCTTCTTCTGCGCCTTCTCAATCGCACTGTTCAACATTTTATGCTCAATCTGCTCGCCATCCGGCAAACCAAGCGAATTGAACATCACCAGCATTCTTTCTGAACCGAACAAGCGCATCAAATCATCTTCCAGAGAGATATAAAAGCGCGACTCACCCGGATCTCCCTGCCGTCCTGCACGCCCGCGCAGCTGATTGTCAATTCGCCTGGACTCATGCCGCTCAGTACCGATAATCTTTAAGCCGCCAAGCTCCATAACTCCCTCGCCAAGCTTGATATCTGTACCACGGCCAGCCATGTTTGTCGCGATGGTCACTGCATTTTTCTGACCTGCATCAGCGACGATCTCCGCCTCCAGCTCATGAAATTTCGCATTCAACACCTTGTGCGGAATTCCTTTTTTCTTCAACATCGCGCTGATTTCTTCTGATGCTTCAATTGTGATTGTACCAACCAGCACCGGCTGTCCCTTTTCATGCGCCGCGCGAATCTCTTCAATCACCGCTTCCAGTTTCTCGCGCTTTGTCTTGTAGACAGCGTCGTTCAAATCCTTTCTTGCGATCGGGCGGTTTGTAGGCACTTCGACAACATCCATACCATAAATCTCACGGAACTCTTTCTCCTCCGTCAAAGCGGTACCTGTCATTCCGCATTTCCGAGCATACTTGTTAAAGAAATTCTGGAATGTAATGGTTGCAAGCGTCTTGCTCTCACGTTTTACTTTTACATGCTCTTTTGCCTCAATCGCCTGGTGCAGACCATCCGAATACCGTCTGCCCGGCATAATACGCCCTGTAAAATCATCGACAATAAGAACTTCGTCGTCCTTTACAACATAGTCCTTATCGCGTGCCATCAGATAATGTGCGCGCAGTGCAAGAATAATATTATGCTGGATTTCAAGGTTTTCTGGATCGGCAAGATTTTCAATATGGAAGAATTTCTCAACTTTTCCGACACCTTCCTCGGTCAGATTCACATTCTTGTCCTTCTCATTGACAATAAAATCTCCGGTTTCCTGTGATTCCTCCCCCATAATAACATCCATCTTGGAGAGTTCTTTTTCTGTACCGCGCTTTAATTGTCTTGCAAGAATATCGCACGCTTCATAAAGACTTGTCGATTTACCGCTCTGTCCAGAAATAATAAGCGGGGTGCGGGCCTCGTCGATCAGCACCGAGTCAACCTCGTCGATAATGGCATAGTGAAGGTCACGCATTACAAGCTGCTCCTTGTAAATCACCATGTTGTCTCTCAAGTAATCAAATCCAAATTCGTTGTTTGTCCCATAAGTGATATCACAGGCATAAGCCGCTCGCCGCTCATCGTTGTTCATACTGTTTAAAATACAGCCGACGGTCAGACCAAGAAAACGGTGTACCTTGCCCATCCACTCTGAATCGCGGTGCGCAAGATAATCATTGACCGTAACCTGATGAACACCCTTTCCAGCCAGCGCATTCAAATATGCCGGAAATACGGATACAAGCGTTTTACCTTCACCTGTTTTCATCTCAGCAATACGACCCTGGTGCAGAATAATGCCGCCGAGCAGCTGCACATGATACGCGCGCTGACCGAGAGTTCTCTTTGCCGCCTCACGCACTGTGGCATACGCCTCAACCAGCAGATCGTCCAGCGTCTCACCTTTTTCCAGGCGCTCTTTAAATTCTACGGTTTTCGCTGCCAGCTGTTCATCAGAAAGCTTCTCATATTCCGGTTCGAGCGCTTCAATCTTATCTGCCAAAGGCTCGATCCGTTTGATCTCTCTCTCACTGTGGGTTCCAAACATTTTTGCAAATAGTCCCATGGTTCCTCCATAACTGCGGTTTTGCCCATTTTTCAGGCAGAAAATTCTTTTTATGCGCACATCATTATTTGCAGCATTTCTTTTTTAAAGCCGATACATCCATCCGACAAGAACGCTTTTTTGCTGCTTTGCGCCTTACCGCATATACAACTTCCTTATGTCCTGGCTGTCACAGCCAATAAGCCTTGTATGCTATTTTACCATTATAAATCAAAGAATTCAACATTTTTATTCTTGAGTTTGCTCAGACAAAAACAAAGTATTCCATTTTGTACGATTATATTCTAAGAAAGCATACGTTCACAGCGAACGTTCTCTATCATTCTTAATATATCCTTATCCAGTATTTTTTAAAATAATTTGATCTGCTGGAGCGTGTCGAAAAAATCCCATAAAATCATCAATCTTCCAAATTATTCTCCCTATTATGGAAGAAATAACATATAAAATCGCACTTGATTTTTCTTTTTTTGCAAGAAATCAAGTTATTTTTATTTCCGCTAAATAAATCTTCTGCATTTTATTTTTGTTCAATGAACCTAAAATATGTTTTTATCTGTTAGCGTGTGTTTGAAAATGAAATATATTTTAGAAATACACAAGATAATGGATGAAAATACGCAGGCTTTTCACAAGAGCAAAGAGTATCCAACAGAATTTTTAGAATACTGCTTTAAAAAGAGTAAGGTTAAAATTACAGACAACAATTTTTTTAACATCTGCAAACAAAAGCAGACTTGGCAGAAAAACACGCTATTTATTTTTTTAATGATTATGGCAGTTAGCCGAATTTGCCTGTACAGACAAATGGAGCTAACCAATATCCTGATTTTTAATTATAGAGCAAGTTCATTATATATTATTTTTGTATTGATAGGGAACATTTACAAATAAAATCACCCGGCAATCAAGCAAAACAAGCATTTTCTTCTTACTTTCTTGCCGGGTATCCGTCAGTTTTCCTGACCATCGTTCCATTTAAGATATAAATTTTGCCTTAGAATTCTGGTTCGATCAATCCAAAGGTTCCATTCTTTCTCTTATAGACAACATTCACCTCATCGGTCTCCGCATTGCGGAACACGTAGAAATTATGTCCAATCAGTTCCATCTGCACACAAGCTTCCTCGGCGTCCATCGGCTTCATCGCAAAATGCTTTACCTTGCTGATAATAATATCCTCGTCGTCGCTCATTTCTTCTTCAATAAACATTTGACTTAAACTCTGAGCTGACTGTTTCTGGTCTACCAACTTATTTTTATATTTTCGCAGCTGACGCTCGATCACCTCCTCAACCCGGTCAATGGATGTATACATATCGCCGCTGGACTGTTCCGCACGCACAAGATTTCCCTTCATTGGGATTGTAACCTCAACTTTATGATTCTCCTTCTCCACACTAAAGGTTACATGTACTTCTGTATCCGGTGCAAAATAACGCTGCAATTTCCCAATCTTCTCATATATTGCACTTTTCAATGCTTCCGTAACTTCAATATTGCCACCGCGAATTACATAACGCATAAGCCCCAACTCCTTTGCTTGTATTTTATCAACATTCTTTAACGATAAGCTATTTTATCGAATCAATAGGATTCCCGTTTCTTCTTTATATTAAACTGGAACACCTTTTGACGCAATATAGCTTATCTTGCTGCCGACTTGTCTAAATTATATCTTATATCTGTGCAAATTTCAAGATAAAATGAAAAAATCATACCATCAATTTCCATACGATATCGACAATAATAATAAAATCACCAAATTTACTGACGATTTTATTATTTTTACTGTATTCACCAAACAATAATTTTGTCAATATCTTTCGCTTAATTTCCTGGTAAAAAACCCAAAATTATCATAAATAACAAAACTTATGTTCGATATTGATGGATACCATACATAGATGTTTTGCCGATTATGAATTGTGGATAACGTGGATAACTTCGTGTATAACTCGAAAACTTAGAAAAATCTGATATTTTTACCTGTGGATAACTTTTCATTTATCCACGATATGAAATCTTTGTAAAATCACACTTCTACGCTTTTCGTTACTTTTTTGTGCAATTTGTCTAATTTTATATTTATAAATCGTTGATTTTAACAAATCGTATTTTCAAACGATTTTCTCTATTATCACACGATTTGCTTTTTTTATTTCGCGCGTTGTTCCAATAAAATAAACTCTACCAATCTTCCAATTTTATAATTTTGTAGTTTTATAGTACTTTTATTTATAATTTATCTGTTTTAAAATTTAGTGCTGTCTGCAAGATTATAATTGTAATTGTATGAATTTTATCATATAATAAATTTAGAATATGCTGCCGCCCAGATCAGGCAGTGTTCTAGCAATCGAACCAATACACACATTTTGTTTTTTTCTTTTCATTAAGGAGGTAACTGGTATGGATATTCCAGCATTATCAATTGCAATGTCTCAATCCCAAGTTATGACGCAGGCAAGCGCAGCTGTTTTGGCTATGACGCTTGACACGGTGGAGCAGCAGGGCGCAGGTTTAATGGAGCTGATGCAAGTGCCTGCTCAGGAAATGGAGCTTTCCGTCCACCCAAATCTCGGAGCAAATATTGATATCTCAATTTAAAGGAATGCTCTATTATATCAAATATATTTTTCTTCGATCCTATCATAATACAAAAGTGAAAGATTTTCAAAAACTTTCCGGTCAGAGAAAAACACCGTATTTCTGCCTTCAAACAGAATACGGTGTTTCTCAAATGTTTTTTTTAAGCTTTTTTTGTATGTGCAATATCCAAATTATAATACTTCATTTAATATCATTAAAATTGTACATAAAATAATTCCCGCAATAAGCGGCGCTGTAAATAGTCGCTGTCTGACCAAAATATTTTTCTCTAAAATAGGGCTGTCCCTTTGTGTATCCTTATTCTCCTCTTCTATATCCGCTCTTTTTAAGTTTTCTGCAATGTTTTCCATTTGCGCGTTGATACCATTTTCTTCTGTGAAAAACTCACTTTCTATATTCTTCTTTTCTGCTTTTGTTTTATTGATATTCTTCTTTCTTGAAAGGTGAAGTAAGGAATCTATATATTCCAGCCGCCCTTCTCCTGCTGCCATCACTCTCAAAACAATAATTGCAAACACAAGCCCCACAAGAGCAATCGGAAGGTAAAGCCCAATTACGCTTCCTAATGTCTCTGCACTGCTTGTCATATCTGTCGCTTCTTGCAGCAAATGATCGTCAAGCATTCCCATAACAAACATCATGGTTGTGGAAAACCCATTAATTAAAAAATGCATAATCATAGATGCAAGAATGGAATCTGTCGCTTCGATCGCAACAGCAAATACAATTCCCATAAAAAAAGCGTAGGAAAACTGATTTAAATTTCCATGCATCAGCCCAAACAAAAGAGCGGACAAAAGCATTCCGCGAATGGGGGAAACTTTTCTATACTCATTGTAAAACATTCCACGGTACACAGATTCCTCAAAAATACACGGCAAAAGTGCAATTAAAATCATACTTATAAAATAAGAATTTCCTGTGACAATCTCCCCCATCATTGTCGAGGTCGAATTTTCCACAAACAGCATAGAAATCGCATTTACCATACCCATAACTGGCATAATACATACGGTAAAAAGAATCAGCCAGAGAATTGTGCCAATGCGCAACGGTTTTAACCGCACTGCTTTTGCATAACTTCGATTTCCTGCAAGCAGATAAGTTGCACCTGGAGCTACAAGAATCAGTTCCGAGAACAAAAGTCTTGACGTATAATCTGGAAATAAAACGCTGATTGGCAAAAACGAAGCAGTCAGCGATACAAGCACAGTAATTAAAAAAATTTGGTTTGCTTTTGATACTTCATGATTCATCTTAATCCCCCATTTCTGTAATATAAAGCAGGACTCCTTACTGATTCCTTTGTTATCATACCATAAAAAAGTCAAATTGTAAGCACTGAATTTTTCAAGCTCCCTATCTCTCTGCATAAAAATATTTCAACTTAGCTATTTTTCAATCCCAATTATTTTCTTAGCGTTCTCTACTTCGCTGCATAAAAAGCATTCTGGAAACTTTGAGAACCGTTGCTTGCTGCTTCTTTTCAAAATAGTTAAAAAATTCATTTATTTAAAATCATTTATAATAATATACATAAATATAAAGCTCTTTTCGTATTGCGCATGGTAAATCACAAAATTTTTCCTTTCTTTCAAGTATGAAAAAGGTAATTAAAATCCATAAAAATATAGATTTGTTTTATTATATCAATCAAGATTATAATTATATCCTTTTCGACATTATTTCACCCAAGAAATTTACTTGTTTTTTATTGATGTTTTTTCAGAATTGTGCTATATTTTATAATATGGAAGAAGATTTCCGGTGTTTTTGCCGCAGTATGCATGCTTTTCTTTTGATCACAGATTTTGGACATGCTTTCATGTGCAGCGAACTTTTTGGAAAAACGTGTTTCCAATCACAAATAAGCTGTAAAAAGAAAAACGGCAGGGTAATTTGTTGCCGCGCGAATAAGGTTTTAAATTTTTTATAATTATACAAGAGTACATAAAAGTATAAAAGCATACTGTTACATGGTCAGATGTCTGTAATGGGAGCGCCTCAGACATTCAGCTGCAAGACCGGAATCACACCACACACTGCGCTCCCAGAATGGAAAGGTAACTATGCAGACAATTACAGAACAACAAATTATGTCGATGGCTCCAAATGCCGCCGCTGCTTCCAATGGGAAAAAAATTTCTCAAAAAGGCGGTTTTGTAAAGCTTTTCTGCTCCTCAGATGATACTTTTTACCTGGGGGAATGCACCGGAAGCGGCAAGAGCAATTATGTTACAAGCGTGGATTTTATTGAACCGAACAATCCCGTGTGCCGCTGTTCCTGCCCAAGCCGACAATTTCCTTGTAAGCATGGTCTTGGTCTTTTGTATGAAATCATGGCGAAAAAAACATTCGCGCCTTGTGAAATCCCGGACGATATTGTAAAAAAACGAGCCAAAAAAGAAAAGAAAGAAAATGCAGCTGCTGCTGAGGAAACAGGCGAATTGGATGAAGCTGCCCTAAAAAAGAAAGCTGCGGCGGCAAAATCCGCAAAAGCGGCAAAAACAAAAAAATTAAAAAAACAAGTGGAAGGTTTGGATCTTACAACGAAACTTGTGCAGGAGTTGATTCGTTCAGGGCTTGGCACTATGGGAGGAACAACTCTAAAAACATACGAACAGTTGTCAAAGCAGCTTGGAGACTTCTATCTTCCTGGTCCACAGCGGCTGCTGAACGGGCTGATTATCGAGATTACCGCATTCCAGAAAGATGCAGACGAAGAGCATTATGACAATGCCATTTCCATTCTGGAAAAACTGTGGACTCTTGTCAAAAAATCAAAGCAATATTTATCGGACAAGCTGGCAAAGGACGACGCGGCGCCGGACGACAACGAGCTTTATGAGGAGCTTGGAGGGATCTGGAAACTGACGGAGCTGGAAGCACTTGGAAAAACACTTGTGGAAGCAGACTTAATGCAGCTTTCTTTCTGGTGTACCTACGACGAGGCGAGAAAGGAATATATCGATGCCGGATGCTGGGCGGATCTTGCAACAGGCAAACTCTATATGACTTATAACTACCGGCCGATCAAAGCATTAAATTATGTGAAACAGGACGATTCCTCATTTGGTGTTGCTCATATTGCATCCGCTGCCTGCTATCCTGGTCAGGGAAATCTGCGCATTCGCTGGAACGGCGGGCAGTACCGTGACACCACCGCAGAAGATATCAAAGCCCTGCGCGGCTACGCGGCAACCTCTCTTGCTGCCGAGACAAAAAATGTAAAAAATACTTTGAAGAATGCGCTGGCTGACCCAATTTTTGTCAGTCTGATCGCCTTTTCTGAGATTGGCAAAAAAGAGAATTCTTATGTTTTAAAAAATGCTGCTGGAGAGACAATTCTGCTTGACAATGCTCCTGGAATTGAACCGTCCATCGACAGGCTTTCTCTTTTGCCGGACAGCCGCTTGCTGAAAGACCAGGTGCTTGTAGGCGCATTTTTCTATGACGCTGCAAGGCGCAGATTAAAGTTACAGCCGCTTTCCATTATCACAGAGACGGATGTTATACGTCTGCTGTACTAAACGGCGAATATAAATTCAGATCTGTGACCGAACATCACCATCGCTTACAGAGAAAAGCTATCGTAAAGCAGATATCACATTACATAAATAAATATTTTTATAAAAATTGTATCGATATAATAATTTTTTAAACCTGAATTTATGCTGGAGCGGCATAAATTTGTTGAATGGCACTCTGCCATAGAAACGCTCTAGAATGGGAGATTATTATGGATATTACACCGATATACGATTTGCGTGACCGCCTGCGGACGGCGATGATTGCAGGGACAAACCTGCTGGCAGAAGATTTCCGTCTGAAACGCGCAGTGGAGGCACTTGCCCCGCTGGAAAAAGCTTCCCCGGTATTTGCCAAAATCGGAGAACTATGCAAAAACCTTTTGGCTTCCGAGCAGCAGGACAAAGAGAGCGCGCTGCTTGATACAATCACTCTTGTTGACGCGGTTTGCTGCACTCAGGGACATGTTGATGTGCCGGGTGAAATCCAGCCGGTCATCAAAACAACCGAAACATGTACTGTTCTTTCCAATATGCCGTATTCTGTGCTGAACCCACTTCAGGATGCGCTGACAAATTCCGGCAGCGGACGATACAGTTTTGTTATTGACTGCCATAACGACCGCCCGGAATTATTTCACGATTACCGCATTCGAGTCGCTATGGTACAAGCGCTCAATGCAACTTACGCCGAATTAGCTGACCAGGTATGCTGCTGGCTGATGGAGGACGGCAAGGATGTTGTTCCGCTTTTAATGCGTGATTTTAATCCAAAAGGAAAAAAGGATATGGTGCGGCGGCTGCGCGTAATTGAATGGAATTATGGCGCAAAAGCAAATGATTTTTACATAAAACAGCTGGAAGAAGCAGAGGGCGAACTGCGCCAGAACTTAATTTATGCATTGCGCCACAGCGAAGAAAATATCGATCTGCTGCGCACCCTGACCAAACAGGAGCGCGGAAATACAAAAAAAGCTGCTTACTATGCGCTTGCGTTTCTCGGCAATGAAGAAGTTAAAGATTTCTTTACATCGCTGTACGAGAAAAAACCGATCGATATCATGAACTTCTTATATTTAAGCAAATCCCCATGGGCGTCAAAACTTGTTGCAGACTGCGTACATACCTATCTTACGATGACTCCTGCCGTAACTGGCGATAAAGTAAAGGATGAGGCAGCAGCAAATAAATTAGTGGAACAGCAGCGCTCCGTGTTGGACGCTCTTATTGGAAAAACCGGGGATGATATCTACGAAGCAATGCGTTTTGCAGCGGAACGTATCAATAAATCTTCGGGGCTTTATGGAAAAATGGTGATGGTTCTATGCTACTCATTAATCATGAACCCTGACGATAATTTGATCCAGCTTGCAGTTTCTCTGTATGAAAATATAGAAAACAACGCAGCGCGCACGCATTATTTTCAGGCGGCCGTTCTTGCAAAACTGATTGAGACAGGAAAAAATAATGATGCATCATCTTTTATTGACTGGCTTGACATAAATCTTTCGAATAATCCGACGGCGCACCAATATCTTCATTATGCGCTGGAGTATATGAAGCTTGATGAATCCTCAGGAACATATTATTTGTCCGCGCAAATATCCAATTACTTTTTTGACGCTTCCTACAAAACGCCTCCGTACACGCTGCCAATTCAGTGCGATTTCAGCGGGCGATTTCTTGATCTTTTAATGCGCTGCAATTATCCAATGATTGACGACAAGATTGAGTGGCTGATCAACCCGGCAGATAAAGTACAATGCGCAAAACTTGAAGAATATTTCTACAAGAAATCTCTTTCTGTAAATAACAGCCGCAGATATTTAGGCGCATTGAGAAAATGCGGATGCACGCGCTGCGAAGGTCTTCTGGTACAGTATGCTACGACAAGCAAAACTATGTCTATGTGGGATCTGCTGTATTTTATCAGTTATATGCCAGGGTCAAAAGAAGCAAAGTTTGCGGAGGCTTCCCGCATCCCGGAACTGGTTGAACAAGGAAAAGTTAAAGTTCAAAGCTGGAAAAAAGAAACTTATTTTAAGAGAATCGAAGGTTATATTTAAAAGGAACCAGTTGCACTTTTTCAAATATCAAAATTCAGCAGCTTGCAAGCTTTTCAAAATAACCGCTTTAAAAATATAACTTGTTTTTGATTTTAAATTCGTCTTATAAAGAAGCATCGCAAAACTTGCATACGATTTTTAAAAGTTCACTGTAGTATTAAGATGCATTTTAGAAATGCATATTATTTTGCATTTGCTGTTTGTGCGATAGCTCTTACCTGAAAAATTTTGCTCAGAAAGAAAGGAGAATGGCTGTACAGCAAAGAATTGCAGCCAAAAAACAATATGAAACAAGAAATACTTAGATTACCGGCGGAGCAATTATTCCAAAAAGAAATTGACGCGCTGATTGCAGCAGAAAAAGATCCGATTCCAACTGGCTGGAAAATGTCCCCGCGCTCTGTGCGCACCTATATCTGCGGCGGAAAAGTCGGACGCACGGTAATTACTCCAAAATATATCGGGCATGAACGTCTTGTCGAAATTGCAATCGCAACACTTGTCACAGACCGCGCGCTCCTTTTAATCGGAGAACCAGGTACGGCAAAAAGCTGGCTTTCCGAGCATTTATGCGCTGCGATCAACGGCGATTCCACCAAGGTAATCCAGGGTACGGCAGGCACCACCGAAGAACAGCTGCGCTACTCGTGGAACTACGCGATGCTGCTCGCACAAGGACCGTCCGAGGAAGCAATGTTAAAAAGCCCTGTATTCCACGCAATGGAAACCGGCACAATCGCGCGTATGGAAGAAATTTCCCGCTGTGCTTCCGAAGTTCAGGACGCGCTGATTTCCATTCTTTCCGAAAAACGAATCTCCGTGCCGGAACTGAACACAGAAATCGCTGCAAAAAAAGGCTTTTCTGTGATTGCTACCGCAAATACAAGGGACAAGGGCGTCAATGAAATGTCCGCGGCGTTAAAACGCCGTTTCAATATTGTCGTGCTTCCTGCACCGGCAGACTTGGAATCTGAAATGGAAATCGTACGCACCAGAGTGGCACAGCTGTCCGCAGGACTTGACTTAAATTCCTCGCTGCCGGTTGACGAAACCGTAGAAAAAGTATGTACCATCTTCCGCGAACTGCGCAGCGGTGAAACACTCGACCGCCGTCAAAAAGTAAAAGGCACAAGCGGAGTGCTTTCCACCGCGGAAGCGATCTCTTTGCTGTGCAATAGTATGGCTCTGGCAGGAAGCTTTGGCAATGGTGAAATAAGCGAAGAAGATCTCGCCGCTGGTCTGCAGGGTGCGATTATCAAAGACGAGGAAAAAGATATTGTAGCGTGGAAAGAGTATCTTGAAAATGTTATGAAAAAACGCGGTTCCAAATGGAGCGGACTGTATAAAGCGTGCAAAGATATGTTATAAAAATACATTAAGATTATTTTTTATATTATCGATATCAGCATATTCAAAAATGTAAGAAGAATTTCTTCTTACATTGGACTGTTTGTGCTTTTGCACAGAGTTCTTTTTGAAATATAAGACCGCCCTTTGGCGGCAGAATGTGAGAAATTATGAAACATCCATATATTTTTGGTATCCGTCACCTATCCCCTGCGGGGGCGTGGCATTTAAAACATTTTTTGACGGAAAAAAATCCAAAACTCGTACTTGTTGAAGGTCCCTGCGACTTTGACGACCAGCTTGCCAATTTTGTGCTTCCGGCGGTAAAACCGCCGATCGCTGTGCTGGCGTACACGCAGGAATCTCCGATTAAGACGATTTTGTATCCATTTTCGGAATATTCCCCGGAATACCAGGCAATTCTCTGGTGTCATAAAAACAAACGGGAATGCCGCTTTATGGATCTGCCGTCAGAAGTATTTCTCGCGCTTCCATCCTCCACGCCGTCCGACCAGGATGGAGAAGAACAGCGTATGAATGTGTATGCACTGCTTGACAAGCAGGCGGGCGAGGATGGACACGAAACCTTCTGGGAACGCACAATGGAACATGCAGGCGATACAGAAGGATACTATAAAGGCGCATCCACTTTTGGAACAGAGCTTCGGGAACTTGGACAGGGCGAAGAACACGACTGGCCGGAGATTCTTGTGCGGGAAGCATTTATGCGCCGAAAAATACAGGAAGCTATAAAACAGGGCTTCGCACCGGAGGAAATTGTTGTTGTAACCGGTGCATATCACACAGCTGGGCTTTTGGACGAATCCGCACAGCCAATGTCGGATGCAGAATTTAAATCTCTGCCGCGGCTTGGCGCAGATCACACATTGATGCCGTATTCCAATTACCGTTTGTCCACGCGCTCCGGCTATGGCGCAGGAAACAAAGCTCCTGCTTATTACGCGCTTTTATGGGAAGGAATGATAAACGACGATTTGTCGCTGACTGCGCGCAGTTACCTTTCGAGAATTGCAGGTTATCAGCGCAAAAATGGAAATCCAGTATCCTCCGCGCAGGTAATTGAAGCGGTACAGCTCGCCGGTGCGCTTGCAAAACTTCGCGGCGGAAAGCGTCCTGCTCTGCGCGATCTGCGCGATGCGGCAGTGACCTGCCTTGGGGAAGGCAGGTTTTCTGAAATCAATCTTGCTGTTGCAGACACGGAAATTGGAACCGCAATCGGAATGCTTCCAGACGGGGTCAGCCGCACAAGCATTCAGGAAGATTTTTACCGGAAACTAAAAGAATTAAAGTTAGATAAATACCGGAGTATCACACAGCAGGATCTGGCACTTGACCTGCGCGAAAACAGAAAGGTTTCCTCGCAGAAATCGGCATTTCTCGACTTAAACCGCTCGTTTTTCCTGCACCGTCTGCGCGTTCTGTCCATCAGCTTTGCGCAGCAGCAAGGCGTAAGTCAGGACAATGCAACATATAAGGAAGTCTGGAGCGTAAGATGGACGCCGGAAGCCGAAATTGAGCTTGTAGAAGCTGCATTAAAAGGGGATACCGTTGCGCAGGCTGCTTCCTTCTGTATGAAGGAGCGCGTGGAGCAATCTTCCAATATGACCGGCGTCGCAAAAGTTATCGAGGACGCATTTGACTGCGGCATGCCGGAAGTTGCTGTCTACGCTACTGCTGCTTTGCAGGCAATGGCGGTGGAAGCTGCCTCCCTTGTAGAATTATCAAACGTGGCGCACAGCTTGTCTGTCGTAATTCAGTATGGCTCCATACGACAGCTTGACCCAAAACCGTTGATTCCGATTTTACAGCAGATTTTTTATCGCTCCTGCCTGATTCTTCCGACAGAATGCTCCTGCGACGACGAGGCAAGCAAAGCCATCGCGCCCGCAATCGACCGTTTAAACTCAATTGCTCTCGCACACGATTTTCTTGACAGCAATCCATGGATTGACGCTCTTACGCAGACGTCTGACCGGGATGATTTAAACACAAAACTCTCCGGCTATGCTATGGCAATCCTGCTGGAACGCGGTTTTGCGACAGGCGAATCCCTTCAGCTTGAAGTGCAGCGCAGGCTTTCCAGAGGTACTCCTGCCGAGCTTGGCGCAGGATGGTTTGAAGGTCTTGCAATGAAAAACCGCTATTCTCTGATTGCAAGATTGTCTCTATGGGAAAGCCTGGACGATTATCTTGACGCGCTGGATGATGAAGAATTCAAGCGCGCTCTGATCTTTTTGCGCCGTGCGTTCGCAGATTTCACTTCGATGGAAAAGGACTCGATCGCAGAAAATCTTGGAGAAATCTGGGGGCTTAACGGTCAGGAAATCAGCGAGACGCTCAACGCGGATCTGGGCGGAGAGGAAAAAGAACTTGTTGAAAGCTTAGACAATTTTGATTTCGATTTTTAATATACCGCGGATTGTATCCGTTTGGCAGTTTTATGCCTGTGCGCTGCTTGACATAAAACTGCCGTCGTAAAAAAGCAGCGCAGAAACGAGGATTACTTTGGATCACGAGTTACATAAAAAAAGATGGCGTCTGATCCTTGGCAAAGACAGTCAGAACCGCTTTGCACAAATGGGTGGAGGAGGCTTGTCACTGGATGCAGAGATGGACTTGATGGATCAGGCACTTGCTTCGATCTACAATCCCGCTGGTCAGGGCGGCTTTGGAAACCGCTCCGGCGGCGGTGCGGGAAACGGTCCTTCCAATCCGCAGATTACCAAATGGCTTGGGGACGTGCGAAGCCTGTTCGACCAGGAGCTTGTCAAGATTATCCAGGGCGACGCTATGACGCGCTGCGGCTTAAAACAGCTGATTTTTGAGCCGGAACTTTTGGAGAATCTGGAACCGGATGTAAATTTAGCATCCACAATTCTTATGTTAAAAGATCAGATTCCAAAACGCTCCAAAGAAAGCGTAAGAACATTTATCCAAAAGATTGTGGAGGAGATCAACAAGCTGCTTGAGCAGGATATCCGGCGCGCGATCACCGCTGCTGTCAATAAGCGCAAACACTCACCGATTCCGTCGGCGTCCGCGCTCGACTACAAAATGACCATCTCCAGAAATTTAAAACACTACAGCCGTGAGTTAAATACAATTGTTCCAGAGCATTTTTACTTTTTTGACCGCACAAGCACAACCGCAGCAAACAAGTGGAATATTATTCTGGATATCGACCAGAGCGGTTCCATGGGGGAATCGGTTATTTACTCTTCCATTATCAGCTGTATTCTCGCCAGCATGACCAGCGTTTCCACACGGATTGTAGCGTTTGATACCAACATTGTAGACTTAACCGAAAAAAGCGACGATCCAGTGGATTTATTGTTTGGCTTTCAGCTTGGCGGCGGCACGAACATCGACAAATCGGTTGCCTACTGTGAACAATTTATCACAAACCCGGCAAAAACATTGTTCTTTTTAATTACCGACCTCGAAGAAGGCGGAAACCGCGCCGCGCTGCTTCGCCGCCTTGAAGAACTAAAAGCTGCCGGAGTGACGCTTGTCTGCCTGCTTGCTCTTGCCGACGGCGGACGGCCATACTACGACACGCAAATGGCGCAGAAAGTTGCCGCCCTCAATATTCCATGTTTCGCCTGCAGCCCGCAAAAACTGCCGCAGCTTTTGGAGCGCGCGCTAAAAGGACAGGATTTACAACAGTTCCAGAAGGAGTTTGAAAAGAAAAAATAAATCTTTTTGCTTTTTTGCATTAACTTATCAAAAAGCTGGTGCGAAGTATAATTATCTATAAAATATTGTGGAATCTTATTTCTATAATATAGAATTATTATACTTGCACTGGCTTTTTATGTATATAGCACTTCTTTATACAATCCTTTACTTGTTTTTCGTAATGGCATCTTTTCTATAAAATATCTTTTTTTCTGTCAAACAAAAGTGGGGGTCAATTTTATAAATGGAAATTTTTTACAAATCTATTTTATTATAAATCTTCATTTTATAGACTTTTTTTGTATTTCTATGGTGGTATAATAACAAAAAACATGGTATAATATCCGCGAAAAGCAAAACGAATAAGTCAATATTTTAAACTGCGGAAACATGTTTTTTGTTTCTAGCAATTTAAAATATTGACTTGTGAGCGCGCTCCACGACCGTAACCTCGCAGCGCAGCAAGTTTTTCGGCTTTGCTTTAAACTTTCACTACATATCATCTTGATAAAAATATCGATTCATACTGCTTCGCAAACGAAATTGCGATATATATTAGGTATAAACAGGTATAACTATGTTAGACAAATTATTAGGTGATGCTCAAAATATTTGCAATATTGATTTGGAAGTACTTGCTCATGGTTTATGTACTCCTGGAATGTTAAAAAAATATATATCCGGCAAAATGAGACCAGAAAAACTGTTGATTGATGCATTGTGGCAGCGAATTGATGGAAGATCCATGGAAAAATTTGAAATCAATTTAGATATGGATGAATATAACCTGGCGTGCAGCCGCGCCAAAATACAAGAGTTGATACGTCATGGAAAACTTCTTGAAGCAGAACAGGAATTAAAAAATTATGAAGTAATATCCGATGCAAACAAACGACCGCTGCATCGGCAATTTGCCTGTCTTCAATGGTCGGAAATTTATCGAAGGCAACAAAAATCTTTCTCTTCACAAGAAGAAATCATTTTGGAAGGACTTGCACAAACACTTCCAAAAATCTCTATCTCTCCTGAAATAATGGAAACTCATCGATTCAGTATGATGGAATTGTTATTGCTGGAACAGTATGCATTTCTTATAGAAAACAAATCCCCTGGACTTGCAGTTCGATGGTATCAGGCAATTCAGCAGTATATTGATAAAGCTTCACCCAAAGGATTTGATTTTGACTTAGCAGATAAATACAAATTATTGCCGCCAGTGTTGTACCGGCTGGCAAAACGTTTCTCGATGAGCGAAATGTATGAAGAAGCATTGGAATGGCTGAAAAAAGGATGTTCGATGCTAAGTCAGCGCAAAATGCTTTCTGCACTTTTTGTATCTATGAAAGAATTGGAGTTTGAAATTTTGCAAAAGACTGGTCGGGAAATACCGGAATGGCAGCAGGAATGTTTAAATTTAATTGTGGAATTTGTGGGAAAAGGAAATCATAATTGGCGTGAAATTACCCATCCCGATTATACAGAACATACCCTGCATTGTGTAAATTCCACATTGCGCGAACGCAGGCTGGCACATGGTTTCCGCCTGGAAGATCTGGCGGGCGGCGAATGTGATCCGCGCACATTAAAAGCGGCGGAAAACGGAAGGCGCAGATTGCAGACAGCAAAAAAAGAATATCTCTATCATGAGCTTGGGCTGTCAACACGAAAATTTGACGGCTCTTTGATTACACGGTGTTACCCTGATTTTCGAAAATTTTCAAGATTAGTGGAATGTTATAATGAAGAAAATTTTGATGAAGCAGAACAAATTTATAAAGAACTGATACAAGGGCTAAATATGGATGAAGTGACCAATCAGCAGTTTGTACAGTATTGGAATATTTGTCTGCGGTATAGTAAAAGAGAAATATCAAAACAGGATTACCGGGCAAAATTAATGGAATTGCTGAAAAAAACTCTTCCCGATTTGGGGGAGCTTGGTGCAAATTGTATTTTAACAAAATATGAAAGAGATATTATTGAAGATTTATCTTGGAATGTAGATTTGGAGGATGCAGGTCAAGTAGAAAAATTGCTGGAAGGACAGTATCACCGGTTTACAAAAGAAAAAGTATTGATTTGCTTTTTTCCTGAATACTATACTACAATTTCCTATTGTCTTGGACGTATCGCAAAACTTCGGCATGATTTTAAAAAGGCGGAATATTACTTAGATACTGTGCTGGAACAGATATGGCTTCTGCCAGATAATTTTAATTGGGATACACTTCTTTTCCAACGCTTTCAATTAGAAGAAGAAAAACAAAAAACAATCATAACCACCCGTCAAACGGGTGGTTTGCTCTGCGGCTATAAGCCGCTGT
>CAMUAR010000025.1 GCA_947086895.1 uncultured Lachnospiraceae bacterium
GCTTTTCTGGATAATCCTCGCAAAGTTTCAATGCAACAAACGATTTTCCGGTTCCGGTTGGATGAATAATTGCTGCTTTCCCTGTGGTATTTAGCATGGAAATAGCTGCATTATATGCTGTTTTGTTATGTTCAAACAATTCTATTCCCATATTGATCTTCCTTTCAAACATGTAATGAAGTGGATACCTTCATTACATCCCTGTTGAAATCCCTTATATTACAAGGATTTTTTTATTTTTTGACGGCGAATTTGACGGCAAATCAATGGAATAAATTAGAATTTAAAAGACTATACACTTTTAAAAGATATCAATTATTAAAAAAAGTTTCTTTGATTTATAATAACAATAGGCTTTTCTAAAATAAAATAAATTTATTGTATTTTGACGGCGAATCTGACGGCGAATAAAAAGAAACAATACTGGAAATATCATTTAAGAGTATATGAAAAGCCTAAGAAATTCGCGGTCTGCAAGAGGATTTGGCAGTTTCACATCAAAAATATTATTTTTATCTTTATTATAATTAAATACTATTAAATTATCAAAAATAAATATATTATTTATTATTTCTATGTAAATATTTGTGAAATTTATCAAATCCATTGACAAGATTGTAATATAGTGATACAATCAGGATACCATTAAAAGAACTTTTTGTATTTTTTTATTTTGTCTTAGTAAATTTATTGGTATGTAATGAAGGTATCCACTTCATTACCTTTTTTTTGCCCAAATCTATCGTATAATTTTCTTAAAAAGTGTAACCTTTATCCCCGAAGCGGTGCTTATTAAGGTGAAAAGCTTTTCACAGTAAATCTTTGAAAAATTATTTTTTCATTGATTTTTGTTTTCCTGATTTTTTTCACCAAGGACAGACAAATCTTTTGTCGAATTACAATACAACGCAATCTATAATGAATTACTTTTATAGTTTTTCGCATTTTATTTTGTTAATCTGTATTTTAAGATTGAAAGCGTTGAAAAACCTGAATTTTTCAATTAAAAACACTGGATTATACAAGGAGGTGAACCTTTGGAAGATTATGAAATTGTCGAGTTATATTTATCCCGCAATGAAGCTGCGATTCAACAGACTTCTGAAAAATTCGGAAATCGTTTGCGCCTCTTAGCTTACAATATAGTTAAGGACTGGCAGACTGCGGAAGAGTGCGAAAACGACGCCTATATGCAAACGTGGAACTTAATTCCGCCGCACAGTCCAAAAAGTTATCTGTACGCTTTTTTGGCCCGAATCATACGGCATATTTCTTTAAATTGCTGCCGCGAACGCGCACGGCTCAAACGCAGTGCATTTGTATGTGAACTCAGCGAAGAAATGGAACAATGCATTCCAGCTCCAGATAATGTGGAATGTCGTATCGATGATCTTGCTTTTGGCGAGGCAATCAATGGATTTCTGCATACACTCACCAAAGAAAAAAGAAATATTTTTATACGCCGATACTGGTATCTGGATTCGATCACCGCTATCGCCAAACGCTTTGCATTATCGGAGAGCAAAATAAAAACTACGCTTTTTCGATGTCGAAATCAACTTCGAAAATATCTTGAAAAGGAGGGTTATGTTTTATGAGAGGAAAGGATTTTTTGGATAAAATGGAACAGATCGATCCCGCTTATATTGAAGCTGCGGATAAACCGGCAAAAAAGAAAAATAATTTGGCAAAATGGACAGCTATCGCTGCTTGTTTGTCGATTGTTTTGCTTGCAGGATTTTTTGCGTTTCGTGTAAAAAATGATACTTTATCGGTCTCCTTTGGCGGAATAACAAGAGATTATAAAAAAGATTTATCGATAACAGCAGACGAAGCTGCTATTGTATGGCCATGGGAATATAAAACAATTTCTGAGCAGTACACAACAGTAATTGTTGATGGAAGAAAATTTATTTCCAGAGGCAGACCGATCAGCGCTTCGCTTCTTGGAGAAACAATTGGAACTTACGATGTGATTGGTTTTGATTTTTTGACGGAAAAAGAATATCGAATGGTATCGGAAGTGCGCTGTATCAGCCATATTTCAAAAAATTATATTGTTGCTGTAAATTTAGGCGGCGAATTTTATGTATTTCAATACAGCGAGTACGAGCAGCCTGCAAATCTTGGCGAAGTATTGGATTATTATAGTCTTGCACAGACTTTAAATTTTGATCGCTTTACGATTCGTGATAATTCTGCTGAGAAAGAATACCTTCTAAATGACGATCAGTATATCTGGGATATTTTAAATACATGCCGGGATGCAAAATTTATCGAAAAGGATAATGTCTGGGATCAAAATAAAAAATACATTGGTTTCACTGCCACTTCGGATGCTCTTGGAGTGTACAAACGGGTTTTTTATGTAACATCAGACGGATATATTGAAACAAATATTTTTGATTTTAGATATACGTTCGAGATCGGAGCAGATGCTGCAAACCAGATTATCTCCTACGCGGCAGAAAACAGTGCAGAATGTGCAATAGAGCCTTATACCTATTCGCTTGTCGGCACTCTTGTTGAAATTACAGACGAATTTATTTTTATAGACGATTCTATTTTATGTTCCAACCAATCAAAAGGAATGGTATTTAAAATCCCTGCCAACGATTTGCGCATCCGCCGTCACATTGATTTTGAACGGATTGGCGTCGGTGATATTGTTATGGTCAACTTTACTGGCAATATTGATGTTGAAGCGGGAAATATTGTCGAGGGTGCTTACAGCTTATCGAGAGCAGCAATATCTGACGGCGAAGTTTTTGTCAATGAATAAATTTTAAGAAAAACCTGCATTTTACTGAAATATATCTGTGGCAACTTATATTATTTCACCAGTTTATAAGCATGTTCATCAAACTCACGTTATTTTAAGTTACTTGTCATAGCTTAATTATACCACGAAAAGCAGGTTTTTCGAAGCCTGCTTTTCTGATTTCAAACATAAAAACAGAGCTGTTGTTTTGATAGATGATTTATCTACTTTTGCAACAGCTCCTTATACAAACTCTGGGATAGTCCCATTTTTCGATAAATTGCACGGCTACATTAAATCTTCAGATACACTCTAGTCCCACAGATTAATCTACCACTGCCCGCCGCTAAATACTAATTCTCCTTCACTTGCCCATGGTAAAATTCCTTGAAAACTAACTTCCATAAAATAACTTCCAGCACCACTCATATATGCATTGTCAGTATTTATTACTCTTATCCCTGGTTCTAGCTTTATAGCATTTCCCTTTATCTTATGTTTAGGTTCTACTTTCCAATATTTTTCTTTTTTTCTTGAAAAACTATTTACTATCTTTAAACCAGAAGTACTAGTTGTATAAGAAAACTCCCCTCCTATTGTGATCGAAGGAGTTACTGAACCTGTAATTGAACCATTTAAAGAATATGTATAAGTTCCATCAGATAGAAGATTCGTTTGATCAAGACATTGTTCATTTTCCTGATTGCAAGATAATCTTACTGTAAATCTATTAACAGAATAATCTTCTTCTGGTGCAACTGTACATGAACTCACTACATCAAACATCTCTACTGTTTTTCCATTCGTTATACAACTTCCTTTATCATAAAATACATTGAAAAAATTATAAATCCTGCTAAAAAAACAATATGTCCTGTATAATAGATATTTATTGTTTCCAATTGCTTGATTTTTTCAAAATTATCTTTTTCTGAAAAATCTTGTTCCAAACCAGAAGCTGTTGTATTTTGCTGATCTTTCCATGTATCTTTCGTTATCTCTTCTACAAACGGTCTGGCATAAGTATATATACTCCACTTTAATTCTATATTATATGGAATCAGCAGCCTAATCAATACTACTGCCCAGAGAACTGGAAAAATTCGGCGCGGCAATCTTTTTGCAAAAATTGCTCTTATCATTATCACAATAATAATCATTATCCCGCCCATAACAGACATACTGAATAATCGCATTTTTCCCTCTTACCATTCATCTATTATTTGCTTAAGCTTTTTTAACTGCTTCTCGGACAATTCTTCTTTTCCAAGCAAAGCCGCAAAAAGTTTATTTTCTGCGCCATTATATAATTTATCTACCAGAGTTTTCGTCTCCATCTTTTGTATCTCTTCTTTTGTTACCAGCGCAGTACAAAAAAAATCTGGCTCATCTCTTCGAAGGACTCCTTTTGCAATACATCTCTTAATCAATGTATAAGTTGTATTTTTATTCCATCCAAATTGTTTTGTCAAACTGACCGCAATTTGTTTTGCTGGGAGCGCCCCTTCCTGCCAAACAACTTCCATAACCTTTAATTCAGAATCACCCAAATGTACTATTTTTTTACCATTCATAATTATACCTGTGCAGTATGCAGATCTGCCTGCGATACTGTATCAATAAAAATTTAAAAGTGGTTTTTCATATCCTTTTTCTTTTGGACGACATTTGTCTTACAATAAGAATATTATTTTTTCCTATATTTGTCAATCATAATTTTTTATTTTTATTTACAGCTTTTTTATCTGCTTATAAACCTGTTACATTAAGCAAACACACCAACAAAAAACTCCCTTGTAAAATGCCCACAAGAGCAAAAACAAGGAAGTTTCTTTTTTGTTATACAATTTTATTTTTTTGTAATTCCTCTCTGGTCACAACAAATCTTTCATGATAAATCACACAGTTCCAACCTGATACATCGCCGCGTACATTCCATTTTTTGCGATCAGCTCCGCGTGCGTGCCGCGCTCGCAGATCCCGTTTTCCGTCAGCACTAAGATTTCTCTGGCGTTTCGGATTGTGGTAAGGCGGTGTGCAATCACAAAAGTTGTCCGCCCTGCTGCCAGCTTTTCCAGCGATTCCTGGACAATCTTTTCACTTTCATTGTCCAGCGCGGAAGTTGCTTCATCAAAAATCAAAACCGGAGGATTCTTTAAAAATACCCGCGCGATGGAAAGCCTTTGTTTCTGCCCTCCTGATAATTTTACGCCGCGCTGCCCAATATAGGTATTGTAACCGTCCGGCAGCCCCATAATAAATTCATGGGCATTTGCCTCCTTTGCCGCTTCTATAATTTCATCCATTGTGGCAGATAATTTTCCATAGCGGATATTGTCTGCGACAGTGCCTGCAAACAAATAGACATCCTGCTGCACAATTCCGATATTGCTGCGCAAAGAGTGCAGTGTCACATCGCGCACATCCACCCCGTCAATGCTGACGCTTCCGCCAGAAACCTCATAAAACCGCGGAATCAGACTGCACAAGGTTGTTTTTCCAACACCGGAAGAACCAACCAGCGCGACATAGCCGCCCGCTGGAACTTTAAGATTGATATTTTCAAACACATCTTCTTTGGTTCCTTCATAGTGAAACGCCACATCCGTAAAACAGATATCTCCGCGGACATTTTGAAGCTCAATGGCGTTCTCTTTGTCCTTAATATCCGGCTCAATCTCCAGGATATCCATAAAGCGGGAAAATCCTGTAATACCATTCTGGAACTGCTCGGTAAAATTAATCAGCTTATTGACCGGTTCAATAATATTGTTTACGTACAAAAGAAAGGTCAGCAGATCGCTGATTTTTAACCCGCCGCGCGCAATCAAAAGCCCTCCTCCGACAATTACAACCACATTGATCATGCCGGTAAAAAAACCAAGCCCCGAATGAAAGGTAGCCATCTGCCAGTAAGCATAGCTTTTGCTCTCGACAAACTTTCCGTTCCCAACCCGGAATTTCTGCTTTTCCTGCTCCTCATTTGCAAATGATTTTACAACGCGGATACCGGATAAATTATCTTCAATCTGCGCATTGATCTCCGCGATATTTTCACGGTTTTTGCGGAATGCGCGGTTCATTTTCCCTTTCATATAGCAGGCGAAGGCAAACATAATTGGGATAACCGAAAACAACAGAAGCGTCAGCTTCCCGTCAATCTGAATTAAAATAACAAATGCGCCGACAAACTTGATAATGGAGATAATAATGTCCTCCGGTCCATGGTGGCACAGCTCTGTAATCTCAAATAAATCGTTTGTCACGCGGGTCATCAGCTGACCGACTTTCTCATTATCGTAAAAATTAAAGGACAGTTTCTGGTAATGGTCAAAGATATCGTTGCGCATATCATATTCCATTTTCGCCCCCATAATATGCCCTTTGTAAGCAATAAAAAAATTGCATAAAAATTGAAGGATGGCAAGCGCAACCATCGCGAGCGCAAGCTTTGCAATTACGCCCACCGCCTCGCTGATTTCATAGTTTACCAGAACTGTGTTTGTTATGTAGCGCACAATCATCGGCAAGATAAGCGAAATCCCCGCAACTGCGAATGCGCAGAGCATATCCGCGGTAAATACGCCGAGATACGGCTTATAATAAGATAAAAACTTTTTTGCTCTCGGATTCATTATAATGTTGATACTCCTCTTATCTTTGAATTTACAAATCTTTTTTACTTGTTTTCTGTGGGAAACCGCAGCCCCGCCGCTCAGTATATCACAACTGGACGGCGGGGCTATAAAAACAGTTTTATGCCAAAAATTTTCTCTTATCTTGAAAGCTTCCTTGACATATCATACATGTACGGGTCAAGCGTTTTCTTCATCGCAAGAGCTTCCTCAATATCAAAATCAACAAACTCTCCATGCTTGTACGCCACAACGCGGTTGCTTCCTCCGGCGCTCAAGATATCCACCGCCTTCGCACCCATCGACGAAGCGTACACACGGTCCTTGCAAGTTGGGCTTCCGCCGCGCTGAATATGTCCAATAATCGTCGCTCTTGTCTCCACGCCGGTAGCATTCTCAATTCTCTCCGCCATCGCGTAAGAATCCCCGATTCCCTCGGCGTTAATAATAATATGGTGCGTTTTTCCAATCTTCTTTTTTGCCCGGATATTGTCAATAATTTTGCTCTCATCGCGGTCGTAGCGCTCCACAGTCAAGATATCCTCCGCACCGTTCGCAATACCGCACCAAAGCGCAATATAACCGGCATTTCTGCCCATCACTTCAATAATGCTGCACCGTTCATGGGAAGTTGAAGTGTCGCGCACTTTATCAATCGCCTCCATCGCGGTATTTACCGCGGTGTCAAAACCAATGGTATACTCTGTGCAGGCAATGTCAAGATCGATCGTTCCCGGTACGCCGACCGTGTTGATCCCTCTTGCGGCAAGCTGCCTTGCCCCCTGAAAGGAACCGTCTCCGCCGATCACAACAAGACCGTCAATCCCATGTTTCCTACATATAGCAGCTCCCTTATCTTGTCCATTTGCGGTCATAAATTCTGGGCAGCGTGCAGTGTAAAGAACTGTACCACCTTTTTGGATAATATCCGAAACACTTTTCGCTGTCATATCAATAATATCTTCTTCCAGAAGACCAGTATAGCCCCTGCGTATCCCCTTCACCTTCAAGCCATTTGCCAGACCTGTGCGCACTACCGCACGTATGGCAGCATTCATACCCGGCGCATCGCCGCCGCTCGTCAATACACCAATCGTTTTTACCTGTTTCTTTTCTGCTGTTTTTGCCTTAGCCATATCCTAAGCCTCCATGCCACGACCGTTATTTGTGGGAGCATTTCACGAGATGAGCAATGCCTGACACCATACCACAGCCCCCTCTTTCATTTTAGTATAACTTTCAACGTTTTTCAATACTCTTTTCTACAACTCTCACATTTTCCGGTAAAAATTGTTCACAAATTTTTTGGTAGCTCTCATTATTTATACTAATACTTTGGCTTTTCGGAAGACGTTTTACAGCCTTTTCCTGTGCCAAATACACGCAGACAGTATCATTTCCGTCATATTCACCTAATAATGAATACAGTTTTTGTTGATTTTCCACAAAATCAAGTTTATTGCTAAACTGTATCCAAAGCTCCCTCGGAACATCCGAAAATAAGGTTGCCTCCTGAAAAATCAACTTTGCTGGCTTATCTTCCTCCACGGTAACTTTTCCGCGGATATACAGTTTTTCATCAACGTTCAATTTCAGCTTATATTTCTCATAATCTCTTGGAAACACAATTACTTCGACAGCTCCCGACATATCTTCCATTGTCAGATACGCCATCATTGTATTATTTCTGGTCAGTTTCAGTCTTTTTGCTGTCACCATACCACCGATTACTTCCGTCGCCCCATCCTGAACTTTGCTCTCCCCGGTTTCTTCATCAACAAGAAAATCAAGCATCGTTTTTGTCACATTCTTTTTCATTGCCGTCTCGTAAGTTTCAAGTGGATGCCCGCTGATATAGATACCAAGAACTTCCTTTTCAAAGCCGAGCAATTCTTCTTTTGTGTACTCCCCAACATTTGGAAAACTATTGTCATAAGCTTGTTTTTCCTCCGGTGCAAACAGGTCAAACATCGACATCTGACCAGTTATAGACTGCTTTTTTGTCTCTGCTATTGCATCAAGGATTGAAATATAAACATACATTTTCTGCTTGCGCGTGCCTGGTATTGTATCAAGCGCGCCGGATTTGATAAAACTTTCCAGTGTTCTTTTGTTGACTTCCTTGTTCGACAGCCGCTCAATAAAATCTTTCAGCCCCTTGTATAATCCATTTGTTTCACGCTCCTTGACAAGCTCGTCAATCACAGGTTTTCCAAGCCCTTTGATCGCCGTCAATCCGTAGCGTATCGCCCCGTTATCGACGGAAAATGATGCTTCGCCGACATTGATGTCCGGCGGAAGAATCGCAATGCCAAGCTGTCTGCAATTAAATATGTACTCTGCGACTTTGTTTGGATTATCAATTACCGAAGTCATCAATGCCGCCATAAATTCGACCGGATAATAACATTTCAAAAAGGCGGTCTGATACGCGACAACTGCATAAGCCGCCGCATGGGATTTATTAAATGCATACTTTGCAAAATCAATCATCTCGTCATAAATATGATTTGCAACCTTCTCTGGAATTCCTTTTGCAATACAGCCGGGAACATTCTCCTCCTCGTTGCCGTAAACAAAATTTTTCCTCTCCTTTTCCATCACAGACGCTTTTTTCTTCGACATTGCGCGGCGCACAAGGTCACTGCGTCCATAGCTGTAGCCTGCGAGATCCCGCACAATCTGCATTACCTGCTCCTGGTAGACAATACAGCCGTAAGTCGGCTCCAAAATCGGCTCCAATTCTTTGCATTCATACTGGATTGAAGCCGGCTCGTTTTTCCCTTTGATATATTTTGGAATAAAATCCATCGGTCCCGGACGATAAAGCGAAATACCCGCGATTACATCCTCAATATTATGCGGTTTCAACTCTTTGATAAAGCTTTTCATCCCGCCGCTTTCCAACTGAAAAATCCCTTCGGTCTTACCGGAACAAAGCAGATCATACACTTTTGCATCCGCGTAATCAATTTTATCAATATCGAGAACTCCTCCGATAAATCCCGGATATTCTTCCCCTGCCGCAGCCCTTTTCCCGTATTCTTTCTGGACAAGCCTCACTGCATTCTGAATTACTGTCAATGTGCGAAGTCCTAGAAAATCCATTTTCAAAAGGCCCAATTCCTCAAGCGTCGTCATTGTAAACTGCGTTGTAATCGTGTCTTCTGACGAGCGGGAAAGAGGGACGTAATCGTCTGCCGGGGCATTACTGATCACGACGCCTGCTGCGTGCATTGAGGCATGGCGCGCCAGACCTTCCAAGCGTTTTGACATATCAACCAAATATTTTACCTGCTCGTCGCCACGGTACGCCGACGCAAAATCAGGATTCATTTTTAACGCTTTATCCAATGTGATATTCAGCTCTTTTGGAACCATTTTTGCAATTGCATCACATTGTGCATAAGGCATATCAAGTGCTCGTCCCACATCGCGCAGCACACCTTTGGCCGCCATTGTACCAAAAGTAACAATCTGCACTACCCGATCTTTGCCATATTTTTCAACAACATAGTCAATTACTTCCTGTCTGCGCTCAAAACAAAAGTCAATATCAATATCAGGCATAGTCAGGCGTTCTGGGTTTAAAAACCGCTCAAACAACAAGTTATATTTGATTGGATCAATATTTGTAATTTCCAGACAATAAGAAACTATACTGCCCGCAGCACTTCCGCGCCCAGGTCCTACTGCGATTCCGCGCTCTTTCGCATACCGGATAAAATCCCATACAATTAAAAAATAATCCACAAAACCCATATTGTGGATTGTGTCCATCTCATACTGCAGACGTTCTTCCAATTCCTGAAAGTTTTCTGGATAGCGGCGTTTTAGCCCTTCATGGCACAGTTTTTGAAGATATTCCCACGCGGTATAACCGTCTGGCACATCAAATTTCGGCAATTTATAATTTCCAAATTCAATCTCAACATTACACTGTTCTGCAATCTTATGCGTATTTTCAACAGCCTCTTTCGCGTAGGGAAACAGCTCTTCCATCTCCTGCGGGGACTTAATATAATACTGTCCGCCCTCGTAGCGCATTCGGTTTTCGTCGGACACCTTTTTTTGTGTCTGAATACATAAAAGAATATCATGCGCTTTCCAGTCTTCGGCAAGCGTATAATGGACGTCATTTGTCGCTACAAGCGGCAGCCCAGTTTCTTTTGACATGCGCAAAAGCCCCTGATTGACCGTTCTTTGTTCTGGAATTCCATGATCTTGCAGTTCAAGGAAAAAATTCCCCTCCCCAAAAATCCCGGAAAGTTCCATCGCCGCCTTTTTTGCCTCCTCATAGAATCCTCTGCGCAAAAGGGCTGCCACCTCCCCCGCAAGGCAGGCGGAAAGCGCGATAATTCCCTCGTGATGCTCCATAAGCAGCTCCCGGTCTACACGCGGTTTGTAGTAAAATCCTTCAATAAATCCTTTGGATACAATCTTCATTAAATTGGAATATCCAACATTATTTTTTGCAAGCAGAACAAGATGAAAGTAGCGCTCCTCCGCGGCGGCTCCCTCCTTCTCAAAACGAGAACCCGGCGCGACATAAACCTCGCAGCCTAAAATCGGCCGAATCCCCTCCGCTTTACACGCGCGGTAAAAATCAATCACACCGTACATAACACCGTGGTCTGTGATCGCCATGCTGTCCATACCAAGTTCTTTTGCACGCAGCACCATCTCCTTGATTTTGCCCGAACCATCCAAAAGACTGTACTCTGTATGTACATGTAGATGAGTAAACGCCATGTAGTACCTCCTGATTCTCTTTATGTTAATGATTTGACTTGATACAAATGCTTTTTATATTATAATTATATTGTTATTATAATATATTTTTCATTGTATTTCTATGTAATTCTGGAATTTTTTCACCCTATAAGAATCATAAAAAAAGAAATCTTTTATCCTATAAGAATTATAAAAACACTTCTATTGTATTTTGATATCTTCCTCACTTGTTTTTTGATGAAAAAATTGATACACCTGCTCTGCCGCAGCGCGGTTAAATTCCGGCAGCTCTGCAATTTCTTCTGCTGTGGCCAATTTTAACGCATCAAGCGATTCATACTTTTTCATCAGCGCTCTGCGGCGCACTGCTCCAATTCCCGGAATATCGTCAAGAATGGAATGTACCTGCGCTTTTCCCCGCAATGAGCGGTGATATTCAATCGCAAAACGGTGCGTTTCATCCTGAATCCGGGTAACCAGCCGAAATGCTTCGCTTGCCGTATCAATCGGTATCTCTTCATTATTATAATATAGTCCCCGCGTGCGGTGATGGTCATCCTTTACCATGCCGCACACTGTAACCCCGGTAATTCCCAATTCATCCAGTACTTCAAGCGCAATATTCACCTGCCCGCGCCCGCCGTCCATCATAATCAAATCTGGAAAACACTGAAAACTGTCGAGCGTTTTGGAACTTTTTTTCTTATCGTCAGTTTTTTTACTCTTTTCTTTTTCTTCCAATATATCAATATCTTCTGTTTTTTCTGTCTGAAATAATGTGCGGGCTTCTCTGACTTTCTGGCTGCTTTCCTGTGGCAGCTCGCTGGATGCAAGATCATTTATGATTTCAGAAGAAGATATCCCAGAAATTTCTTGTTTGTCTTTTTTACTTTCTGGCAGTGATTCAAGAACTGAGGCATTTTGTCCATGAAGAAAACGCCTTGTCAGCACTTCCCTCATGCTCGCATAATCGTCCGCCCCGATGACAGTTCGTATCTTAAACTTGCGGTAATCATTCTTTTTCGGCTTCCCATTCTCATAGACGACCATCGACCCGACGGATTCAAACCCGCTGGTATTTGAAATATCGTAAGATTCAATCCGGCAAATCTGCGGCAGTCCAAGCCATTCAGCAATCTGCTTTACCGCGCCTGTTGTGCGGGCTTTTTCCCGCTTTATCTTCTCAGTATCCTGCTGCAATACCATAGATGCGTTTTTTTCTGCAAGCGCAATCAAACGCTCTTTATCACCGCGCTGCGGCACAAGAATTTTTACGCGGCTGCCGCGCTTGCCCGAAAGCCACTCAGCAATCAGTGCTTCCTCTTCCTCATGCAGTTTCTCACTAAGCAGCAGCTCTTTTGGCAAGTATGGCGTACCTGCATAGTACTGCTTTAAAAAGTTTGCCATAATATCGGGTCTTTCTTCATTTTCAACGCCAGTCAAATAAAAGTGTTCTCTGCCAAGCATCTTTCCCTCGCGGATAAAAAATACTTGTACAACTGCTTCGTCGCCCGCCGTTGCAAATGCGATCACATCCCGGTTGCTGCCCGCAGTATCGCTGGCTTTCTGCTGCTGGGAGAGCTTTTTTACATTGTTTAACAAATCCCGGTATTCCGCCGCCTTTTCAAACTCCATCTTCTCGGAAGCCGCCATCATCTCCGCCGTCAGTTTTTTTGTTAAAATACTGTAATTACCATTTAAAAATTCTAGGATTTCATCAATATTTCTCTGGTAATCTTCTCTTGAAATGTAATTTTGGCACGGAGCCTTACACTGCCCGATATGATAATATAAACATGGTCTGCCCTGCGCTTTTTCGCCGGACAGCTGTTTATTGCAGCTGCGGTAACAGTAAGTTTTCCGCAGCAGTTCCAGCGTTTCTTTCACCGCGTAGCCACTCGCATAGGGTCCGAAATATTTTGCTTTATCACGCTCCTGATGATGTGCATAGAGAACTCTTGGAAACGTCTCATTCACGGTCACTTTAATATACGGATAACTCTTGTCATCCTTGAGCATTGTATTATATTTTGGCTGGTGTTCTTTGATTAAATTGCATTCCAGCACAAGCGCTTCCATCTCAGAATCCACGACAATATATTCAAAATATGCAATATGTGCAACCATCTGCTGTATTTTGGGCGATTTTCCACGGCTGCTCTGGAAATATTGGCGCACGCGGTTTTTTAAACTCACTGCCTTGCCGACATAGATAATTGTATCATGTTTGTCGTGCATAATATAAACGCCCGGCTTGCCGGGCAGTTTTTTTAATTCCTCCTCGATATCAAACATGGCGTTTCCCCTTATCATCATTTCACTATTTTTGCCTGTTTGCGTCAAAAATTATTTCAGTTTCGCTTTTGCCTGCGCGCTGGTCCCCTCAGAAGGCAGCAAGAATCCCTTGCCTTCTGGCATGGGGAATGTTATTCTGCCACTGTACCTTCTGTACGCTCCGGCTGTACCAATGGAGAATCTTCCTGATTTTCTTTTGCATCTTCCGAAATTCCTTTTACCTCGCGAAAAATTTCAATAAATTCTTTTCCTGTGATTGTCTCTTTCTCAAACAGGTATTCTGCCAGCTTATCCAGCGCATCCCTGTTTTCTTTCATAATCGCAACTGCTTTATCATAGCTCTGCTTTAAAAGTCTCATAACCTCTTTGTCAATTTCTGCGGAAGTATCATCAGCGCAATTTAACACTGGTCTGCCGTCAAGATATCTGCTCTCAATCGACTCTAACCCAATCAAACCGAATTTTTCGGACATACCATACTGCGTGATCATCGCGCGCGCAAGTGATGTCGCTTTTTCAATATCGTTTGACGCACCTGTTGTAACGGAGTGAAATACAACCTCCTCCGCAGCGCGCCCGCCAAGCAGCATAACAAGCCTTGTCAAAAGCTCCTCTTTGCTCATCAAGTATTTTTCTTCTTCTGGAACCTGCATTACATAGCCAAGACTTCCCATGGTTCTTGGAACAATGGTAATTTTCTGAACTGGCTCAGCCTTTTTTTCAAGCGCTGTCACAAGTGCGTGACCAATTTCATGATAAGCGACAATCTGCTTTTCTTCTTTATTAAGAATGCGGTCTTTTTTCTCTTTGCCCGCAATCACGACATCGACAGATTCATAGAGATCCGCCTGTGTAACAACGGTGCGCCCCTCTTTCACCGCAAGAATCGCAGCCTCGTTAATCATATTGGCAAGGTCAGAACCAACTGCGCCGGAAGTTGCTAATGCGATCGCCTCCAAATCGACAGAATCATGCATCAATACATTTTTTGAATGAACCTTTAATATTTCCAAACGCCCTTTTAAATCCGGCTTATCTACAATAATTCTGCGGTCAAAGCGACCTGGACGCAAAAGCGCTTTATCCAACACTTCTGGACGGTTTGTAGCTGCTAAAATCACAATACCTTTTGATGTATCAAAACCATCCATCTCCGAGAGCAGCTGGTTTAATGTCTGTTCCCGCTCGTCGTTTCCTCCCCCGCCATAATGCGCGTCACGGCTTTTTCCAATCGCGTCGATCTCATCGATAAAGACAATACACGGAGCCTGGCTCTGCGCTTGTTTAAACAAATCCCTTACACGAGCTGCGCCGACGCCGACAAACATCTCCATAAAATCTGAACCGGAAAGCGAGAAAAACGGCACTTTTGCTTCGCCTGCCACCGCTTTTGCGAGCAGCGTCTTACCGGTTCCAGGAGGTCCAACCAACAGCGCACCTTTTGGAAGTTTTGCACCGATTCTGGTATATTTACCCGGATTATGCAAGAAATCTACCAGTTCTTTCACAGACTCTTTTGCTTCTTCCTCACCTGCCACATCTTTAAATGTAATACCCGTCTCCTTCTCCACATATACTTTCGCATTGCTCTTACCAACGCCGCCCATCATGCCTCCGCTTTTTGTGATCATACGGAACAAGAAAAACATAACGACATAGATCAAAATAAACGGCAGCACATAAGACAGGATAATATCGAGAATTGTGACGCTCTTATCTGTGTAGGTCGCCGCATAAAATACTCCCGCATCCTCACACCGCTGCTGCAGTTTTGTATCATAAGGGAAAAAACCTGTATAGTACGTAATGCCCTCCTGATAGCTGGAACTAGCTGTGGATGGCGAAAATACAATTCTCTCCTTATCCGGCTGCACTTCCACCTTTGATAACTTCCCCTGCTCAAGCATACTGATAAACTCGCCGTAAGTAACTTCGCGCAATGTACTCGCTTCAAGCTGTTTTGTCATGTAAGAAAACAGACCGAGTACGAACAATGCTGCTACCAGGCAGATCAGCCAGCCAAAACGGTTGTTCTTTTTCTTATTCTCCTGGTTGTTGTTTTGATTGTTGTTCTGATTATTTTGATTATCCATTTGGACTCCTTTTTTCCCTTATTCAGCCGTGATGCTGTATCTAGTACCAGCAGCCCTCCACAGACCTGTTCCTTCGGATGGCGACGATACTCAATTGTTTCCATTATAATAGTAGACATGTTATAAATCAAGAATTTATATGGAATTTCACTGATTTTTCATAAATTTTACTAGGCGCAAAAAATCACATCCTTTTGGCGGTGAAAAGAATGTTACTCTTCCTAATATTTTACCCATATATCATTTTGTATTTATTCCATCAGCGAACTTCCATTTTTTGAAAAAAAAACTGGATTTTCTTTTTTATTTGTGTTATGATAACAATTGTTTTTATGAATACTAACAAAGACGTTAGCATTTAGGATAGTGTACCCGAAATTTTGCGGCTGCTCTCTATCCTGGATGCTTTTTTTCTTTGTTGCAGGGAAAGGGAAATAAAATGTGTGTTAAATATGTATTTGTAACCGGCGGTGTTGTATCTGGTCTTGGAAAAGGAATTACTGCTGCATCCCTTGGTCGTCTGCTGAAAGCACGCGGCTACCATGTCACAATGCAGAAGTTTGACCCTTATATCAACATCGATCCTGGCACGATGAATCCAATTCAGCACGGCGAAGTGTTTGTCACCGACGACGGCGCAGAAACAGATCTTGACCTTGGGCATTATGAGCGGTTTATCGATGAGAGTCTTACAAAAAATTCTAATATCACAACGGGAAAAATCTACTGGTCTGTTCTTTCCAAAGAGCGCCGAGGAGACTTTGGCGGCGGCACTGTGCAGGTTATCCCGCATATTACAAATGAAATCAAAGATCGTTTTTACCGCCCTGAAAACGGCAAAGCGGATAAAAATAACCCACATATTGCAATTATCGAGGTCGGCGGTACGGTCGGCGATATTGAAAGCCAGCCGTTTCTTGAGGCGATTCGGCAGTTCCGTCATGAGGTCGGCGCTGGAAATACAATGCTGATTCACGTTACACTTATCCCTTATTTAAAAGCTTCTGGCGAGATGAAAACAAAACCGACGCAGGCGAGCGTCAAAGATCTTCAGGGCATGGGCATTCAGCCAGATCTTATTATATGCCGCACCGAATTGCCGCTTGAGCCTGGAATCCGCGAAAAAATCGCGCTTTTCTGTAATGTGCCAAGCTCTCATGTCCTGCAAAATCTGGATGCGGAAACTCTTTATGAGATCCCTCTGATGATGGAAAAAGAGCATCTTGCTGACGTTGCCTGCGAATGTTTAGAGCTTCCTTTTCGGAAGGCGGATCTCCATGAATGGACCGCTATGGTCTATGCGTGGAAAAATCCAAAACAAACAGTAAAAATCGCACTTGTCGGCAAATACACACAGCTGCACGACGCATATATCAGCGTTGTAGAAGCTCTGAAACATGGAGCTGTCGCCTATCATTCAGAAGTTGAAATCAAGTGGATTCCTGCGGAAGATGTAACAGAAACATCCGTGTCCAAACTGCTTGGCGATGTTTCCGGCATTCTTGTTCCCGGCGGTTTTGGTCAGCGCGGCATTGAAGGAAAAATTTGTGCCATTCAGTATGCACGTGAAAAGGGCATTCCATTTCTTGGACTTTGTCTTGGAATGCAGCTTGCAATTATAGAATTTGCACGTCATGTTATTGGGTTTGCCGACGCACACAGCACAGAACTTAACCCGGATACAAGTCATCCGGTAATTCATCTAATGCCGGAACAAAATGGTGTGAAAAACCTTGGAGGCACGCTTCGCCTTGGCTCATACCCTTGTGTGTTGGAACCGTCCAGCAAAGCGTTCGCACTGTACGGCAGCAATTTCATCACGGAACGCCACCGCCACCGCTATGAATTAAATAATGACTATCGCAAAGTACTTACCCAATACGGCATGTCCCTATGTGGTCTCTCCCCGGACGGTCATATTGTAGAAATAATTGAACTTCCCGACCATCCATGGTTTATCGCCACACAAGCACATCCAGAATTCAAATCGCGTCCAAACCGCCCACATCCGCTGTTCTATGGTTTTATTGGAGCTGCGCTTAAAAATTAATTTTATTGACAAGCTTAAGCAGGAGAAAATTTTTTCTCCTGCTTTTTGTATTTCTTTTTCACTGTTTATCAAGTATTTTTTTATTCGCTATAATCAATGCTCACTCCAAAAACAGGAAGGAGACTTTGCAAAGTCTCCCTTTCCTATTTGTCTTTCTTTGATTTAATTCCCGCAAAACTTCAAAGTCTGAATTTGACTTGCTTTCTCTTTTCATTTTGTCTGCCGATCAACAATATAAAATTTTATACTTATTTTCCTACTTCCGCGCTTGTAAAAATTCCTCTTCCAGCTTGCGGTACTGTTTTGCATCTTCTATATTGCCAAGCTGTTCATGACATTCTGCCAGCCTTCCAGCTGGACGACTGCCGCTCATTGTCAAATTTAAATCGGGTTCTGTCTCATAAATCGCATTATAGTACCAAATTAATGCCTCATAAATATTGTTTTTCGAACGATAATATTCTCCCAGCTCAAAACATATTTCGGAGGATGCTTTTTCCAATGCGACATTTTTTAAAGCGCACTGAAAAAAGAGTTCTGTGTCTCCGACAATACGAGCGCTATGTGCAAGCACGCACAGCGATTGTTTCAGTATCGTCTCATCGGATGTCTGTTCCAGTTTCTTTTTAAAAAACGGCATTGCCTGCTCGAAATCCCGCTCTGTGCCGGATATCATCAACTCCCTTGCATACATGCCTGTCAGATGTTTTGACAAGTCTCCATCGCGCCAGACCGCCTTTAAAAACATGGAGAAATCCCGCTCTGAATGTGCAGATACTGGAACATGCTTCACCCGGATATCTGTGTCAAGAATCACCGGTTCAAGCCGCACCATCTCATGTACTGCACCTTGCCATTTAAATTCTCTGATTCTGCGGTAAAGTTTTGGCCGCAGCTCTTCATCATAATTATAGGTAGTTCCAAATTCGAGCTGATTTGTATATAACATCTGAACAATCTCCACGGATGGATCAAGTGTTCTTTTCAGATGCAAAAATCGTTCATGTTCCGCATATTCTAACACCTCGTCCGCATCAGCCACATAAATATATTGCATACTTGCTTTTTGAAAAGAAAAGTTCCTCGCTGCGGAAAAATCATCAATCCACTCAAAGTCATACACCTTGTCCGTATATTCCAGCGCAATCTCCTTTGTGGCATCTGTAGAACCAGTATCAACAATAATAATCTCTTCTGCAAGCCCCTTTAAACTTTCCAGACAGCGCGCAAGTACTTTTTCCTCATTTTTTACTATCATGCAGATGCTAATTGTTACCATTGTGCTCCTCCCGCTACTGAAAAACTATAAAGATATTTCCAATTTTATCACGAAAACAACAAAACTCAAAAAAATAATCCGTAATTTTTAACAATCCAGCCTTGCACTGTATGACAAAGGCTGGACTGTTATTGTGTTTTTCCTTTATTACTTATTAAATATTAGATCTGTGAGCTGCTATATCAATAAACAGAATATGGAATCTCCTCGTCCTCTGCAAACTCATGTCCCGCAGAATTTCTCTTGACACGCAGTTTCAAAGACTCGTTGCAGTTATCAAAAACGCCTGAGCCAATATCCTCAACTGAGGATGGAATTGTCGCGCTCTTTAACAATTCACAGCTGTCAAACGCTCCGCTTCCAAGATACTCTAAGGAAGTTGGCAGAGATACGGTTGTCAGTTTAAGGCAGCCTGAAAATGCATAATCATCCAAATACTCAAGCCCGGACTTCAGTGTAAGGGTTGCAAGTTTTTCACAGTATTCAAATGCACTTGTTCCTATTGTCTTTACTGTTGATGGAATCGAGACAGAGGCAAGAGATACACACTCATAAAACGCCTCGTCGCCAATCGCCTTCACAGAGCCAAGTTCTACGGTCTTTAAAGCACTGCATCCAGAAAACGTGCCTGACAGCAATTCTTCAATGCCCTTCGGCAGACTAACCTGCGTCAATGATTCACAATATTCAAATGCACCCTCTCCAAGATACTTCAAACCTGACGGCAGTTCAATCTGCATTAAAGAACTGCAGGAACCAAATGCATAATCGCCGATGCTTGTAACTGTGGACGGAATCTTGACTGTCTTTAAATCAGAAAGCCCCTCAAACGCGCCGTCTCCGATTGCTGTAACTTTGTAATTTGCAAACGAATTTGGAATAATCAGCGAAGTCACAGTCGAATCATAAACTTCCGTGATAATAACGCCTCCATCTTCCACATCATAGCCAAACAGCTCGTCTTCTGGAAGCTCTTCTTCCTCCTCTTCCTCCTGCGGCGGTGCTACAACGCTGATTGTTGCAGTGCTGGTCTTTCCGCTTGTCGCATCCTTAAACGTTACCTTTACGGTACCTTCCTTCTTCGCGGTAAGTATTTTGGTCTTTTCATTGATTGTAGCAACCGTTTTGTCCGATACAGTCCAAGTCTCTGACACATCCTTCAAGCCGTAAGTTTTTCCAACCATCTGAAATGTTTCACCGACTGTCAGAGTCTCTGGTTTGCTTGTGATTTTTACATAAGGATTGCTCACTGTAACAGCAATTTTATAAGTGTAGGTCTTGCTTGACTGCTTAATCGAAACTGTGACTGTCGCGCTTCCTTTTGCAACTGGCTTGATCGTGCCGGTGGTTGTCACTTTTGCAATTTTTGTATCTGAACTTTTATAAGTTACCTTACTGGAAGTTGCCAGATCTTTAAATTTGATCTTATAACTGTCCCCGCCGACATACAATGTCTTTTTTGTCACTGTAACCGTCGGCACTGTGGCGGCATCCACCATTCCAGATGGTATTATATGCACTGCTGCCAATACAAAAAGCATCAAAAATACGGTCACTTTTTTCTTCCAGCTCCCATAGATACGATCCATTGTATTCCTCTTTCTGCGCATTCTATGCGACTTGATCTCCAAAAAACAGCTCTTTACGGCATAATTACAATCTCATACTCGTAATCTTCCAGCTCTGATTCATAATACTCTGCTGATGTTTCCTTTACATAAACCTTTTCCATAGATTCACAATAATCAAAGATATTTTCACCGAGCGAAACTTTCGTTTCTGGAAATGTGATGCTTTCCAATCCTGAATTGTAAAACGCCTGATTGCCTATGTAAGTCAAGCTCTCCGGCAAAGTAATGCTTTTTAAAGATTCACACGCCCAAAAAGCTTCCTGCCCAATGGTGACAATTCCTTCTGGAATAACAACCTCTGACAGCGCATAGCAATTTGTGAACATTCCGTAGGAAATATTTTTTAAAGATACCGGAATTTCTATGCGCTCCAGTGCTGTACAGTCAAAAAACAAATTTTCTCCTGTCGTTTCCAGCGTCTCTGGCAATTTGACATCCTCCAGTGCAGAACAGCCACAAAAAGCTTCTTCTCCAAGACTTTCCACACCCTCCGGCAAATGGATGCTCTCAAGCATCTCACATCCTGAAAATGCACTGTCTCCAATCACACGCGGACTTTTTCGGAATATAACCTCCACGAGATCCCCGCATCCCTGAAACGCTGTCTTGCCAATCACTTCGATATTTCTTCCAATCTCCACGGATGTAAGATCGTAAAAGTATGCAAAAACATCTTCCTCAATCTCCGTAACCCGATATGTTTTTCCTTCATATTCAAGTTCGTCCGGTATCACAAGCTTTGTCATTTCAATATCGTAGTAATCCACGATTGACATTGTATCGTCCCCGGTAATCTCATAATTGACCCCGCCATAAGACAAAAGCCCTGTTATCTCATCCTGCACTGCTACTCCTTTTTCATTTTCGTTTTCCGTAATTACACCTCCTTGTTCAATATCGTCCTTCCCCTGTGTCGGAGCGTCCGGCGGCACCACGCCAGGCTCATCTGTCACGGATGGGGAAGGAGTTGTAAGCTCCTCCGCTGCTTGTGTTACCTGCGGCTCCTGCGTATTGCTTGGACTTGGCATAATCTCATCACCATCTTTATTGCCGCAGGCAGCCAGCAGCAAAAAACCTGCTGTAACCATCCCTTTTTTCCAATATTTTCTTTGAATCATCTTACCTCCACATGAAATCCTTTGCTATCCATCCCGCACCTAAAGGAGTGGGCTTTTCGCACAATTTCTTGTAATTTATCAAACAATCTCTGTGTTTAGATAAGTATAACATCTTCTATAGATTACTGCAACGATTTTCAATAAAATATAGAATTGCATATAGGTATATCGGCAAAATACAATGGTTTCTTTAGCCCTACGGGGTAAGTCGGTGAATGTCACGCGGGAACAAAGTCGCTTGTCTGACATTTTCTCTGCCAAGCAGCCGTGCGGTAAAACGCTCCAATCCAAGTCCCAATCCGCCATGAGGCGGCATACCATACTTGTGCATCATTAAGTAAGATTCAAAGCTTTCCTTATTTATATTACGCCGTTCCATTTTTTCCACTTGAGCTGTGTAATCATGTATCCTTTGCCCCCCGGTTGTCACCTCCAGTCCTCGAAACAAAAGGTCAAAACTCTGTGTTTCCGTTGGATTTCCTGGTGTTTCCATCGCATAAAACGGTCGTTTTGCAGAAGGATAATGAGTCACAAATACAAATTCACACCCTGTTTGTTCCTGGATCAGCTCACAGAGCAGACGTTCCTCCTCCGGCTCAAAATCTTCTTTATCAGCAATTTTTCGTTTGTACTTTTCTGCGACAAGCTCTTTTGCATCCTGAAACCGCACAGTTGGAATATCCAAAACTTTTGGTATGCACACTTTCAAAAGTTCAAGTTCATCTGGTACAGATTTTTTTAGCATCTCCATCGCATAAGCAATCATACCGGTCTCCATCGCCATAATTTCCTCAAAACTTTGAATATATCCCATCTCAAAATCCACTCCGGTATACTCGTTTAAATGTCTTGAAGTATCATGTTTTTCCGCGCGAAACACCGGTCCAATCTCATACACTCTCTCAAACACTCCAACCATCATCTGTTTATAAAACTGCGGGCTTTGCGCCAAATATGCCTGTCTTCCAAAATAGTCTAATTTAAAAATATTTGCTCCGCCCTCCGCGCCTTCGGAGACAAGTTTCGGCGTGTGGATCTCCGTAAAGCCCTGCTGCTCTAAAAAACTGCGAAACGCACGGCACAGACATGACTGAATGCGGAACACTGCGCGCTCCCTCTCGTTGCGCAGTGAGAGCGGGCGATAGTCAAACATATTCTCAAAGGAAGTGTTAATCTCTTTATTTCCAACCTGAAATGGCAGTTCTGCAGCAGGCTTTGAAAGTACTGTAACTTTTATTAGATGCATCTCATATCCGCCCTTTGCTCTTGGTTCTGCCACAACCAGAGCATCCGCGGCAATGCATGCCTCCTCGCAGAGCGTTTCCAACAAAAAATTTGACTCTTCGTCCCATAGGCATTGTTCCACTCCGTCCACTGTGCGCAGCAATACAAACGCAAATCCTCTCATCTTCCGAATCTTTGTCACTGCGCCGTGCAGTTTCACAATCTGCCCCGCCATACTTTTGTAATCCGTTTTTTTACAATAATCTGCCGCCTTTACAAAATGAACCTGTTCCATAAAAATACCTCCATTGTTTTTAAATTTTTTTGTCGCTGTAAGCGGTAAGCGAGCGTGCGCATATGAAAAAAAAGACCACACGAGTATCTTGTTCCTGATACAAGTGTGGTCCCGCTATCTTCCACACAGGCACAGCACAAAGAGCGCATGCACCTGTGTTTTCCTTCACAGTTACATGCGCTGCCTATCGTCGTCCCTGTTTACATTGTGGATGATATACAGCATTTTGCATTCCTCTTTCTGCCGTCAAAAATAAAAAACAGCCATTATCATACAATCATTTTTGTATTCTTCCGCCAATTTTACCATGTCATTTTTTATTTGTCAAGATATTTTTCTGTTTTTTCTGAATTTTCCTCCAATTTTCTTGTATCTTTCTTCTTACAAAACATGTTTCGATAAAAAAATAAATTTTTTTCGATTTTTTTCAATTTTTCTCTTTTCTTCTATCATAATATATGTTATAATCAGTCATGTATTAACCATTGATTGACGGGCGGTATATCCTGTCAATCAAAATCTAAATAGAAAAAGGTGACACAGGTGATCAACATGGACTACAAAAAGCGCATCCGTGACTTAAGGCAGGAAAACGATTTGACGCAGGAGTTTGTTGCAAGAAATGTTCTTGGCATCTCTCAGACCATGTATGCCAGATATGAGCGCGGTGCAAATGAAATGCCGATCAGACATCTCATTTCCCTGAGCAAGTATTATCAGGTTACTACGGATTTTATCCTCGCTCTTACGGACAAGAGGAATTAGCGCGCAAAAAAAGTAAAGCAAAAAACGGTGAACGTCTTTTGACTGTTTACCGTTTTTTGTTTTATCTATCCACAGCTTGAATAAAAAATCCTGCTGTTTTCAATACATTCCGCCCGGTCAAAAAACATCTTTATTTTGATAATACAACCGTGGTAACAGAGCCGTTTGTAATTGTAATTGGCTGTGTGTTCGACCATTCTCCTTCCAACACGCACTCCAAATCGTACTTATCTGAAGTTTCATAGACAGCGATATGATTGTATCCGTCTGCGCCCTCCAAAATAAATTCCTGTTTTAATACATCTTCATTGACAAACACCATCACAAGCTCAGCCGCACCAGTTTCTTCGTTTGTACCAACAAACGCTGTCGGCATCATTTTCTCCTGCGCTCTGCGCGTTGTTTCAAGCTCAACGCGGACATAGCCTGGACGGACGTAACGGGAATAATTTCCAAAACTCCAAAGTCTCTTTAATGCGCGGAACTTTTGAGTGCTCTCGTCGATATAGATCAAACCGTCCCGATATCCTCCCGGCGCAACCCCTACCCAGTTGCTCCACGAAACAACATTCAGTATCGTCAAATCTTCTGCAATCTGCTGTGCAATATGGAATGCGGAATCCATTGTAACATCCGACCCATTCACCATTTCACACCATTCGCTCATACGAAGTTTCGTATCTGGATAATGTATCTTCATCCAATTGCGGAAACTTTCCTTTGCAATATTGTTTGACCAGTAAGAATGATTATCAATTGCATCAAAATGGGCAGCAAGTCTTTCATTTCCAAGAATTGCCTGCGTGTAATCTTTCGCCATTCCTCCCCACTCTCCGCTCTCTGGTCCAGAAAGATGCAGTTTTGAAAGTAACTCTGGCCGCTTCTCCAGCTCATCCAAAAAAGCAAGATAAAGCGCCCTTGTTTCCTTTGCAGAATAATGACATCCCTCCTGCCCGTTATACCAATCCCACTGTGGTTCATTGATCGGCGATAAAAACTTAACTGGAATACCATCATCAATAAAATGCTCCACAACATCATAGCAATAATTTGCAAAATCATCATAATTTTCCGGCTGAATATTGGTTTTGCTGCCTCCTTCGCTCATATGAGGCAATCCGTTATCCGTCAGACGCACAAGCGGGCTATTGCAAAAAAATGTGACTTCTTCTACGCCAAGCTCCACCGCTTTTTTCATAAACCAAACTGCATTTGCATCTTTCGTAAAATCATACACTCCAGGTTCTGTTTCAAAACATTGTGCTTTTCGGTGCTTATCCCAGAATGTCCCTGTTCTGCTCTCAACCGAACCAGCCCCCAAATTATAGCGATAAGCAGTCAGACCAATCCCTTCCTCCTTGTCAAACAACAGCGTGGCAATCGCATCTCTTGTCGCAGTGCCATTTCCGTAAGGATCTTTTGTAAAACCTCCAACATACTGAGACCACCATGCGCTGCTTGTTCCGAAACTTTCCATCGTCTGGTATGTTGTCGTTTCATCTACCTTAATCTTATCATATTTTGCTGTGACATCCTCGGTTGGAGTTGGCTCTGGCGTCAGTTCTTCCTCTTTGGTTATCGTCGGAGTCGGCTCCTCATTCTGTCCCGAATCCCCGCACCCAACTGCTGCAATACCAAGAACTATCGCCAATCCTGCTGCCATCCCCTGTTTTCTCCAATGCTTGTCATGTCCATAAACTTCCATATCTTCTCCTTTTTGCAGACAAGGCTGCTGTAAACATCAGACAAAATACAAAATTCTATATTCTGCCAGAAAGTCATGTTTTACAACAGCCCTGCTTTAACCTTTTTTTATACTTTCTGCACACTGTTTTTCTTTTTCGGCTTATATTCCCCGAAAAGCAAGGATCAACCGTATGCATCAAAAACTTCTTTTTGACCCGAAAAAATTTTTCTTATCCTACAAGACCTGAATTCTCCAGGTTTTCTACCAGCTTTCTCTGTCCGACCAAATAAACAATCAGCAGCGGAATCAAATAGACCAGTACGCCCGCCTGTTTTACTGCATCAAACGCCATATCCGGCACAAGCGGCACATCATACCATACCCGCACCGCATTCATAACATAATCCTTATTTGCAGAACTAAATGTGGTGGAAAGCAGCGTACTCAAAAATCCGCCGTTCGGGTTAAAATAATTTGTGTAATAAGTATCGCCGTAGTTCCATACAAACGACAAAATTGCAACTGTGGAGATAATCGGCACTGCATTTGGTATCATAATGCGGAAATATGTTTTATAAAACCCGCAGCCATCAATCAGCGCTGCTTCCTCCAGCTCCTTTGGAATATTTTTAAAGAACTGGCTGAACAGGAAAATAAACAAACTCTGATTTACTCCAAATCCAAAAACCGCCAAGATAACAAGTACAATTGGGTTGTTAATTAAATTAACCTCGCCCGCTTTTGTAAATATATTCATAATACCGAGTACATCAAAGTGGTTAAAGAAAATATATTGTGACAAAAGCAGCGACTGTCTCGGAAGCAGGAACACCAAAATAACCATAAAGAATACAACATTCCTGCCCCAGAAATTGATTCTCGCCAAAGAATAACCAACCATAGCGGAGAAGAAAATCTGAATTACCATAATACCGGTCGCATACAGCACGGATTTTGCCATTGTCATCAGTCCGTTTGGCAGAATAAAGCGGATTGCTGCTTTAAAGCTGACAAGGGATTTCTCAAGAGGCAGCCAGATTACATTTGGGTTGCCAAGCTCTTCAATCGATGACAACACAACTGGAACAAGGTTTAAAAGCGGCAAAATAATCGTAAAGCAAAGTCCTAAAATCAACACGGTAGTAATAATCTTAAGTATTGTTTTTTTCGACCGCTTTTTAAACAGATATATTGCGAGCGATGCGTTCCTATCATTATTTTTCATTCTTCTTCACCACCTTTCGCAGCAGCAGCATAACAACACCAAGCACGATCAGCACGTTAAAAATATAGACAACCGACAGCGCGGAACTGATACCAATTTTATTTTGGCGGAACGCAAACGCATACACTTCCTCCGCCACCGGCGACTCAATAAACAGCTGCACAATCGTATATACAATCACAAACAATGTGATATGCATAATGGAAGGAATCGTAACCTTCCAGAATGTCTCGTAAGCTGTCGCACCCTCCATCTTCGCTACTTCGTAAAGGCTTGGGCTGATGGACTGAAGCGCTGTCAAATACACAAGTGTCTGAACACCTGCCTGCGAGATCAATGTAAAAATATTTTCAATGTAACTGATAATCGGATAAAGCACCCTCATTGGAACATTTAAAATGCGCACAAGGAATATGGTAATATAGCTGCCGGACACCAGCTGGCTGCCTGTATCCAGACTCTCTGTCCCTGTTGTCATAGTAAGCATTGAAGTGACAACCTCAATTCCAAGAATAATCGGCAGGAAGAAAATCAACCGCACAACCGCACGCCCTTTAAATTTTTGATTTGCAAGCAGCGCCATAAACAAACTGAACACAACAATCAGCGGCACGCTGATCAAAAGATTCTGGTTCTGTTCGGCAAACAACCGCATCATTGTTGTGGAGGTTGTTGTTACTTCTGTTTTAAACAGATCGATATAGTTTTGTATTCCATTCCAGGAGAACGTCATACCGCCGCTTTCCCCGACGCCTACCTTATTAAAAGAGTAATATACGGTATTGATAATCGGTATCAGGAAAAATGCTATAAAACCAATCAGAAACGGCGCTACGAAAATCAACCCGTTAATTTTCTTTTTTACCTGATAAGGCAGTTTCTTTTTGTTCTTCATACTTTATTTCACCCCCCGAATCAGATAACTCTCAGCATCAAGCGCCGCGCCGTCCTCAAGTTCCACGCTGTGAAGATTATAATTGACGATAACCTCCACTCCATTTGCATAAGTTGTCTTATAAACGTTCTTTGCCAGACATGTATGTCCTGCAATTTCGTTTGTTCCAATCTGACTGCGGATATCTTCAATTTCTGTATACATCGATTTGATATCGTTCTTTAAAAGATCGTACTGTGAAGAGTACAGATAATGATAATCTGTATACTTTAATTTTGTCACAGGCTCCGAAGTCAGAATATATTTCGGATAAGAACCAAGTTCTGCCGCCTGCAAAACAAAATATGCCGCATTCTTTGAAGAGATATTGACATTTTCTGTCGTGTAGTCCACAAGACCGTTCATCACAAGCTGACGGAATGGAATAGTATACAGAAATGTTGCGTAATCACTGCTCTCCTTCGAGACATCAACCGCAATGCTTCCATAACTGATGTTGTCAATAAACGGATCAGTAAGAGCAAGCTGACGGTCAGAAAGCTTCTTTAGATTTTCCTGAATTACCGCTGCGCCTTCCTCCCCGGTTATCATTTCATTAAAATGGTAATCTGCATAGTACATTCCAGCAAGATCTGTAACAGCCAACTTTCCGTAATCATTTGATTTCTTTAAAAACTTATCTGTTACATAGCTTAAATAAGCCGGTGAAATAATATAATGCCCATTATGAGTAACGCCGCCGTACATCTCGCCGCTTAAAATTCCGACTGCTGGCATATAACGGTACATTATGACTTCATCATTGCCAAAATTTCTGACAGCATGATTGCTTGCCATAAACCCGTTTCCGCCTTCTGACACGTTCGAGAGAGCCACTGCAAGGTAGAAATCAAATCCTTTTTGCTGTGCGTAATCCATCAGTGACTTCAGCTCTTTTTTGCTGCCGTTCGCACCAGTCAAGGACGCTTTTGCGTTCATCTTTCCGTCCATTCCGCCGTTGAATGCTCCGTCGTACTGCACTTGGTAATTTACGCCCTCAAGGTCATCCATAATCTTTTTCAAATCCTTGTAGCTTGTCATGGAATAAACCGAGTTGTACGGGATACCGACAAAACGCTTCTGCAAAGAAACTGCCCCGATAAATTCCAGGTAAAGACTTGCCGCTCCATTGTCGTATTCCACCTGCATACCATACCGATCAGCGAGATACGTCTGATAGTCTTTCGCCATATCAAAATACGTAACCTGACTGCCGTACATCTGATAGCGCACCGTACAGTCAATATCCTGCATTCCTGTCTGAACCAGATAATTTGCGGAATTTGTGCTGTATGCACCGTTGATCTTTACCCTCTGAAACTGGTTGATATCAAAAGATGCATAAGCTTTATTGTATTTGTAACTTCCCTCCGCTGTCCCGGCAAGCTTTACATTGATATAAGAATTGTATGCGCCTGATTCAATAATCGCCAAAAAACCTTTCTCCGTGTTGTCCTGCGGTCCGTAGAGCATACCATAAATCGGCATCATCAATTCTTCGCCGTACTCTGGCATAAAGAAATAATCTTTGTAAAAATCATTGTCGTACACTGGCCGCTCATAGTCCTTAATGCTCGGCTGATTGCTGTTAAACGCAAACAGAGCACCTGCGCCGTCCGGCACAAGAATATAGCCGTCCGCATAATCTGCCGCCGCTGCCGCGCCAAAGTTCGGCAAAAATTTTACATTCTGGATGCTGTAGAAGTCATTGTTTGATACCATTGCCCCTGCTGGCATTCTCACAACAAGCTCGCCGTCCTGCAATGTAACCTCGACTGTGATATCAAAATTTGCCGGCTCTGTAAAAGTTACAGTAAAACCAAACTGATCCGCATCCTCCATCAACATATCCTGCGTATATCCAACTACCTTTACAATTTCAAGCATCTGTTTTACAGCGCTGACTGGCGGCGTACCGGTGTAAGTCACTGCATAACACTCTTCCATAATACTTCTGGCATACACAAGACCAAGTGTCATTATGTATCTCTGCTTTTGTATGGAAGTGATTGTTCCCGCTTCCTGCGCCTTTGTAAGTCCGCCGACAAAGAATTCCTCATATCGCTCAATGGACATTTTCTTTGGACAGTACTCATAAAAACGCTGTGATTCTCCCTCGTTGAAATTCATGAAAATACGGATGCCGTCCTTTATGCGCTGCATATTATAAGAACCGAGCGCCACGCTGTTATCATAAGAATTCCACTCGCCTAAATTGTTGTCCTCCCCCAAATACTGCACGGAAAGCAGCGCCTTCTCACTGCCTTCCTCCGCGCTTGCAGCCCCGGAAGTAAGGGTTGTTCCTGTCGCCTTATCCACCAGTTCCAAAATCATGGTTTCAGTGGAAAAATATAATTCTTTTCCTCCGTTTTCCGCAACCAGAATACGCCCTTCTTCCTTTGCAATCTCGCCAAGTGATTCGGAGAGCGGTTTGCTTTTCACATCTGGAAGCTTTTCTTTTTTGACAAACAGCACCGGGATCATGCAGATTATGCCAATCACCAGCGCAGCACACAAAATTGTAAGAAACAGTTTGCGGATGATATGTTTGGAGTAGAAGCGCCGGATCGCTTGAACCATTTTATTTCCTTCTAAGTTTTTTAAAAAATTCATTGTTGGCGCCTCCCTTCTACATTCTTCGGATCATTTCCTGCGCGACGGAGACAATAAACGAGATCATCTGCTCGATCAGCGTAAAGAAAAGCATTCCGATAAATACAATAATAATCGCCGCGATAAAGGTTAGAAAAATCGCTGCTGCATTTTTGCCGAACGTGTATTCATGAATCGTCAAAAGCCCTGCTACCAGCATAAAGATCGACCATACCAGACCGAGAGAAACAATAACATTTAAAATCATTGCTTCTTCGAGAATAATAAAATTACTTGCAAAAATCTTGATAATAACACCGACCATATAGGGAACCAGCGAATAGCCAAGCACCGTAATAATTGCAGGCAGATTGCCGCTGCCGTTCAACAGTGTTGTCACCGTCCAGTTGCTGACGGCAAAAAGCACAAGCACAAGCACGGTGGTCGAAAAGATCGAGAGGCTGTTCATTGTTTCCAGCTCATTTGTATTCATAATAAATCCGGTATATTGATACTCAACACAGCGCAGGATGCCAAAAATCATCAAAAGCAATATCGCTAACAGTGCGCTGCCTCTCCCACGGAAACGAATCTCATAAAATCCGTCAAAGGGATGGAAAATCGAGCATTTCAGATAATAAAGTTTCTCACTCAGCTCTGTTTTCAATTCTTCTTCCCCCCTTTCTTATGGTAGCGGACTTCTGTAAAAATCATCCAGCCAATCAAAAGGACAAAAATAATCATAATCACCGGAAAATATTTTTCAAGCATCTCACTGCGGTAGCCATTGTAAGCTTTCGAATAGAAATTCCGGTTCTGACCAAGTTTGAAATACTCCATCGCTTTTTTGTACTCGCTCTTCATCAGATAGTTTTTCCCGATACCGCTGTACGCCACATCGTAATTTACATTCAAGTTAATCGCTTTCTCAAAATGCACAAGAGCGTCGTCCCATCTTCCGTTGTAATAGCAGCGGTTTCCGTCAAGCACCGCCTGACCAAACTTTGTCGGAGCCATAATATAGGCACATTTTAAAGTTTTATCACTCACGACAAGCTTATCGCCAAGCCAGGCAATACCGGATGGATCTTTAAACTCTCCCTTAAGATTTCCGAGTGTTCCGAATACATTGAGCAGCTCGCCGTCGAAATTGTAGAGAAATATTCTTCCATGGCTGCGGTCAATCAGCGCGTAAGTGCCGTAATCTGTCACTGCGATATCGACAAAACGGCTTCCGTTATCGTCGCTGTGGATGCTCCAAAGCTCGCCGGTAACAGGAGTATTTCCTTCCTCGCGCAGTACGTTTCCGCCCTTTGAATTTAGACGAAACACCATATCTGCCGCAGAAGAATCATAAGTAACCGCCATAATAAACCCTTCGCCGTCCAACGTAATATTGTTAAATGCCGGCGCATAAGTTTTTGACATCTGCTCCTTCTGCTCGTCGCTCGCCAGCGACTTCCAGAAATAATCAATCAAGCTCACCCGCGGCGTATTGACGCCGTAATACCCGGAGAAACTTCCGTCTGCCGTCAGCTCAATAATTCCTTCATAGCTGGACTGAACAATTACATAAATACGATCCGCCAAGTCAACAGCAAGCTTTGACGGCTTAAACTGCGCCGCACCGGTCAGATTGTCTGGCTGTTTGATCATGCGCTTTAAAGAATAGTTGTCAAGATCAAGCACCAGAATCCGCGCCGCGCCGGTATCTGCAATATACAACTCGCGGTTTTTCTCATGGACGAACACGCCCTCTGGAGAAGTCAGCATAATCTGATTGCCGTTCTCGTCCAGTGCAATTTTATTATCCGCATTGCGGATCAGCTTTAGATTCGCAAGCAGCTTTCCGTTGGAATCCAGTGCAAAAACTCTGCTTTCTGTAGCATCCACAAGAAAAATTCTGCCGTCCTTGCTTGTGCATACATCGTCCACGCTGCCGAGTTTCGCGCCGTCGAGGTTCTCCTGACTGATCGTGCGCTCCAGCTGAAACGCTGCTGGACTCTCTTTCACATTTGCCCAAAAATCATACGTATAGCCGTCATAGACATAGCTGCTGCCATCCGACGCCAAAGCTCTTACTGGCAGCGCGAGCAGAATGAATACAAAGGTAATACCGATGATTCGTCTTATTTTTTTATTCATGCTGTATCACCTACCCTTTTATTCCCGATGTGGACATCGTCTCAATGACATTGCTCTGAGATACTACAAACACGCCGACTGGAACAACAAGCATAACCAAAGATACTGCGGATGCGACGCCGGTTCTTGCAATACCGCCGCTGACCAGCTGCGAGAGCACATAACTCAACGGTTTTAATTCCTCAGAATAGATAAAGATACCGCCCGTCGTCCCCCACATCTGCTGGAATGAGAAAATAATCAGTGTAATCCATGCTGGCTTACACAGCGGCATAACAACCTTCCAATAAGTCTGAAATTCTGTCGCGCCGTCAATCTTCGCCGCCTCAATCATTGCGTCCGGCACCTGCACCATAAAGTTTTTCATCAGGTAAAGACCAAGAGTGCCGCCGACTGCCGGGAGAATTACAGCCCAGTAGCTATCGATCAAGTGCAGCGCGCTCATAATCAGATAGTTTGGAATCGCAGTTACCGAGGCGGAAAACATAAGTGCATAGACAATCAAATTGCTCATAAATTCCGAACCTGGAAATTTATATTTTGCAATCGGAAACGCTGCCATGGAACCGAGCAGCACTGTTCCGAATGTACCGATTCCCGTAATTAACAGAGTGTTGAACGCATACCGTGAAAATGGAATTGCAAAGCTCTCAATAATTGTTGCAAGATCGACAAAGTTGTCTGTGGTGGGGTTATCGACCATCAGCCGCGGCGGAAAGATAAAAATTTCGCTGAACGGCTTAAATGCACTTGTTATTGTATACAGCAGCGGGAAAAGACTGAAGATGCCGAAAATTCCAAGAATAATGATAAGGGCAGCATCTCCGCCGACGCTCCGGTTTCTCCGCTTGAATTTCCGGCTCACCAGCTTCTTTTTAATAAATCGAAATAATTTCATAGCGGCCTCCTATCCAAGTTTTCTTAACAGCTTCTGTACAAGCACGTTGCAGATTAACATAATACAGAATAAAATTACTGCAATCGTACATGCATATCCCAATTCGTAGCGGATATTACCAAAGTCATGCAAATGCGTCAAAATCGTATGCCCGGCGTAATTTGGTGACGGAAAACCAACAAGGTCGATGGAGAGCTGTGACACAGACAGAGAACTTGTAATCTGCATAACCGCACCAAACATCAACTGTGGCTTCATACATGGCAGAGTGATATACCAAAGTTCCTGCCAACGGTTTTTAATACCTTCAACCGCAGCTGCCTCATAGAGTGATTGATCCATATTCTGCAAACCTGCGATAAAGGTCAAAAAGCTGATACCAAGGCTTAACCACAGCTGCACAACAATCAGGATTGGCATAATATAACCTTCTGTCTGCAGCCACAAAATCGCCTCGCTTGTAAGTCCAAGTTTCATCATCCAGGCGTTTGCCCACCCGTAAGTATCCGATGAAAATAAGAGTTTCCATACCAAGTACGCATTACCTGAAATGGACGGCGCATAAAATACAAGCGTCATTATTGCGCGCGGAATGCGCGGAAGATCGTTGACAACCCACGCGAAAAGAAAACACATAATATAGCTGACTGGTCCTGTGATAATCGCAAACACAAGCGTGTTTTTTACCGCCGTCAAGAAAATTGGATCGTAGACAATCAGCTTAATATAGTTTGCAAAACCGATAAATTCCGGCGCCTCCACCATATCGAAGGAGGTGAGGGAAAGTATCATCGAAATCACCACCGGCAGGAATGTAAAAACAACAAAGATGATGGCGAACGGTGCAATCATCATATATTTATATTTGTGCCTTCTCCATACGGAGGAAAATTTCCTGTCTTGGGATAATTTTTCCTGCACAGACGCTTCCATTGCAGAAACAGCTCCTCCCTGTTCGGAAACTTTCCCCATTGGGGAAATTGTTTTTTTCTGTTTTCCCACAATTATCCCTCCTTCCTATTTTGTATAGCTCAAGTGCAGTTCTTCGCGCTTCCTGGTTAGTTCCTCGTTGATCGATTTGATATTCAAATACAAAGTCTCACGCGGATTAGCATTTTTTGCCACCACATCGTTAAACGCATACTGTACCATACGTGTTGTCATATAATTTCCTGGTACTGCCTCAATACCGATCGTTGCCTCAAACTGAGAAAGCAGGGAACTAAGCTCTGCATTGCTCCATGGAAGCTGACGCAATACTTCTGGATCTGCTGCCGAATATCTCGCTGCCGTACCCATCAAAGCTTCAAGAGAATTCGCAAACGAAAGCTGTGCGTCGGTTCCTGTCCACCACTTGACAAACTCCCATGCTGCTTCCTGCTTTTTGCTCTGCGCCATAATTACAGTAGCTACGGTATCCACAACAAAACTGTGATCGATGGTTCCATCCGCTTTCTTTGTCCCAAGCATTGGAGCAAAGGTCCAGCGCCCCTTAATCTCCGGCGCAAAGATTTCAAGCTGGTTAAATGTATTGTAGGTAATCACGCCGATTGGCACTTCCCCTGTTCGGAAACGGTTTGTAAAGTCCACCTGCACTTCCATGCCATAACCGGTATAAAAATCAGTAAAATCTTTAAATGCCTCCATCGCTGCATCGGATTCCAGCGCGCTGACAATACCGTAGTCCTTTCCCTCTCCGCCGTAAGCGTCGCCGCCATTCTGGAATACCATGGAAAAATACAGGTTGATATATCCAGCATTCTGCTGTACGTTTGGTATGTAGGCATTGTAATTGTTTTTCTGAAGTACCGGGAGCATCTCCAAAAATTCCGTCCATGTCTGCGGTATGGAAAGTCCCAGAGAATCAAGAATATCTGTTCTCGCAAACACCATCATAAAGTTCGCCTGCTCTGGAATGCCGTACACGCCGCCCTGGAAACTTGTTGAATCCAGTGTGCTCTTATAAAAACGCCCTGCGATCTCCTCATAACCCGGCAGAGAAGAAAGCTCCGACACCGCGTTACGCATTGCAAAATCCTGCAGCGTAGACTGTCCAAGTCCAATTACGACATCCGGTCCATTTCCTGCCAAGGCAGCACGCAGCACAACGTCAACTGGAATCAGCTGAAGATTTACAGAAATATTATGTTCCGGCGTAAAGGTCTCATCAATCTGATTCTGGATAATCTGAGCCTGCTCACGTCCAAACGACGCCATCCAGACTTTGATGGAATTGCTGCCTGATACATCCTCCTCCGTAATCTGGTTTGTGCTGTAGAAGAATGTTGAGAAAAATCGAACTACACTGTTTGCTGCCCCCTTAAAAAATCCCTGTTTTGCGGCAGGCAATTTGCTGTCCGGTTTTGATAAAAGGATGCTGTCCACCTCAAGCGGCATATTGGCAACATTGACAAGCCAGGTTGCAATCGCGGAAATATTATTTTTAAACTGATTTAATTCCTCGATCACGCTCTCAGGATCTTTTGCCAGCCATTCTGCCTCCATCGCCATCTTTTCAAGCAAACTGGTGTTCTCACCTTTTTCTCCTGTGATCGCAACAATCGCATCAATCGCAGCGTAAAGATTCTCGCTCTCGCTCTTTAAATTCGCAACAAAATTCGGAAGTTTTTTTGCAATTTCATAATCAATAAATTTATTTGGAGACTGCCCAGTCAGCTGAACTACCGAAAGGTATGTTTCATTCAGCACAGAAAGACTTTCCTCAATCTGACTGATAATTCCGCCCATAGGACCCATTACGTCCTCCAAAGTAATCGTGTTCTCACCTGCGTTTAAATAGAACAGATAAGGTTCACCTGCTTCGTCGGAAATTGTATACATATTCATATCGCTGCTATAATTAAAGCCGATGCTATTCACTTCTTTATACGGAACTTCCTCATTGATATAAAGTCTGCGGTAACTTGTAACACCGCGGTTTAAATTCTGTCTGCCCTTGACGGTCAGCTCATACAGTCCCGCTTCCGGCACTTCAACCCTCCATGTAATGGATTCACCCGGCAGCGCCCAGCTTGATGCGCCGATGGTATTGTACACAATATAGTACGGATGGTACGGCTCCAACAGCGTATCGGAATAATTCTTTTGAATATTGATCGAAGTGGAACTCTTGTAAATCGCTTTTGTGTTTTCCGTCGCACGCTCCGCCTGGCATATAATGTTTTCGCCGCCATACACTGGATACTGTGCTTTCAGCTCTTCAATTTTTTCTGTGTAAGTTTTTAGTTCCGGCGCTGCCGTAAATCGCAGCGAAGTATATTCCAACGGTTCTTTTGTCACATCAAACGTGATTGTATGTTTTCCCGCTGTAAGGAAGAAGATCAGAGGTTCATTGTTGCGCCTGTTATAGTCCTCCACAAACCAGCTTGTATTGTGGTATATTTCATAAGCTCCCGGTCTGATCTCATTTTTATTTTTCAGTTTAATTTCTTCATCGGACCACCATCTCTTGATCACGACGCGCGCTAGATCTTCATAAGGGAGCTCCCCGTCAATCAAAATTTTTCTCTGAATGTCTGAGGTGGTTCCTGGAAGAGCAATGTATCCTAACTCCAGGTTATAAAAACCTGCTTCCGCCACATCAAACTCCCATGTAATCTGTCCCGTGTCCCCAGTCATAATCCCTTCTAGACCAACTGTGACCTCGCAGTCTGCGGACGCAGTGTAGCGGTTTAAATCAATCTCCACTGTCTGTCCTGACATTCTGCCATCGTATCCATTGCTTTTCAGGTAGTTCTCGTAGCTCGACTCGTAGATCGTTTCAGAGTTTGCTGATGTCGCATAGATGTTTCCGTCTTTTCCTGAAACGATAAGGATAACTGCTATGAGCGCAACGAGCACAACCACCGCAATGATACGGATTCCCCTTTTCTTTTTCTTGTCTTTCATAGGTGATTTCCTTTCGATGCAGGGCAGCGGCCAAATGGCTGCCCTTCCCTACCTGACTTGCTGCATACTTGTACTCTATTTTGTTATTTTATAGAATACAAGACTAATTTCAGAGTACAGGAAGGCAGGAAGACCGTAGTCCCCTGCCTTCTTGTTGTTTTTCCTACTTAAGTTGTCATCAAATCTACTCTGCTGCCACAACCTCTACAGCAACGGTTACGCTTCCGGTATTGCCCGCATAGTCTGTCACAGTAAGAACAACATTGTAAGTTCCTGCTGTTGTTGTATCAAGTTCAGAAAGATCAGCGGCAACCGTATCTTTTACATCAATATTATCCGCATCCACAGCAGATTCAATATAATCCTTCCAGTTGATTGTCGTAGTATCTGTATCAAGTGCAACGGTTGGAAGTTCTGCTTTTGCAGTAACCGTAGGAGCCGTTGTATTGTTTGGATTGTAGACAATAACTTTAATCTTCTTGCTGCCTGTGTTGCCTGCCGCATCGGAAATCTTTGCCTCCACCGCATCGCCGTAAGAACCAGGCGTTGCGAAATCTACGGAATCAGAAACGCTGTACTCTGCCTTTGTCATATCAAGCTCGCCGTCCACACTGTCCTTTGCTGTAAAGTGCTCGCTCCAAACAATTGTCGATGGGTCGGTGCCTGCCGCAAAGACTGCTGTCGAACCGTCAACTGCCGGCGGCTGGTTGTCATGTACTTCATTCGATGCAAGAATCGATTCCATATTGCTTGTAACATTGGTAAAGAGATTCATATTTGCCTTAACTGCAACATCGTAAGAACTCATACCTTCCAAACCGTACAGGGACTTTCCGATTACTTTATCCCAAGTCTCACGGATACCAAGAAGGTCGCTGTAATCATTGACAAGTTTGTCTCCGATTGCAAGGAAGCACTCAAGAATCTTATCACCGTACTCTTCATGGAATACGTCCATTCCCATATCTCTAAGCTGTGTAAGCGCGCTTTCCTCTTTGTATTTTACCACAGAATCAACGCCGCCAAGAGCTTTGTAATATTCCGTCCAGTAAACTGCGTAAGCTTTCAGCGCAAGTTCTGTCTTTTCCGGGCTGACACCCTTTAACACACCAACGGAGTCGCCAAGCGTAATCGCCTGTGAATATTCCGGGTCATCAATGCTTAAAGAATCTTCTCTTGGCCACGGAACAATACCAATAATCTCACCGCGGTCTGCTGCGGAGGAAGCTACGCCGCCAATCCACCAGTCAGGGCAGTCTGTAAATACACATGCGCCCGCGCCAAAGTCGGATGCTGCTGTTGTCCATTGTGGTGTAAAGCCATCATCATAAACACCAGGGTCTACCATAAGCTTCTTCTCAAAAAGATCTTCAATGTACTGCACCCCTTTAATGGACGCTTCGGAATCTGGCTCAAGACCGGAATTGCCATAAATTGCACCGCCTGCCGAATACATTGCAGAAAGACCAGCAAAACGATGATCGGTTTCATAAGCCTGAATCGTATCATACACTGTACCGTCCGGTGCTGCGGTGTTTGCATAATAAGCCTGAATCTTTGTCAGATAATCGGTAAATGTACTCCATGTCCAAGTTCCGTTCAAATAGTGATCCATCGGAGTGATTGTCTTGCCGTTCGCATCCTTTAAGGAATCTACTTTCTCGATCATAGAGATATTAAAGATCAGCGGCCAGCGCTGCTTATAGCGGATAACATTAGACATCAGGTAGTTGTGTCCATACAACTTATCATAGAACATCCATGATGTCTCTTCACCCTCGAATATGTAAGCATAATTATCCAGCTGCTGCAGTACGTTCTGCGCGAGAACTGTACCTTCCGCGCCGCCCCAGATCAGAGCAAGGTCACAGACCGGATTGCCTGCAAGCACACTTGTCATCAGCTCTTCTGTTGTATTTGCACTGTACTGGATAAATTCAAATTCAACATTTAACTGTTCCTTCACCGCAGCAAGTGCAGCAAGCGCAGCCTGTCTCTCCGTTTCCTTCATCGTATAGTCGCCGGAAACCTCATCCACATGATTTGGGTCAAGATCATTTACCCAGTGCGTACCATAACGAATTACCACCGGATCTCCCTGCGGTACATTTGCCTCCTCCGTCGGTGTTGGCTCAGCCTCCCCGGTCGGTTCCGTTGCCTCGGTCGGTGTCGGTGTAGGCGTCGGCTCTGTAGTTCCCTGTGTAGGGGACGCCGCCTGTGTAGGGGTCGGGGTAGGCTCTTTTTCATCACCACCGCCGCAGGCGGTCATGCTGGCTGCCATACACGCACTCATCAGCAATGCGCCAAGCTGTTTTTTTCTCATATTACCTTCCTCCTTTAATTCAAACATAAAATATATTATTCGGTAATTTTCTCTTTTGCAACCGATTTCATAATTATATTATAAGCGTTATGCACAGTTTTTGTCAACTTTATTTTTGTAACCGATTACATAATTGTTATTTCTGCATAATTATAGCCGCTTATTTTATACAATTTGCACAAAATAAGCGGCTATAATTTATACAAAACAATGTTTTTTCGTCAGGGCATAAAATTTTTGATATATACAAGCAATAAAAAAGTTACTTGCAGGCACTCGCCGCGCTTAAATTAAAAATTTCTTGTTTTACCAGCGGCACATAAATTCGCTTGTTTTTATTTCAGCCGACATCCGGCTCGTCACGAAGCGTAATTGTCTCAGAAACCTTGCCCTCCGTCTCAAATAAAATAATCTCATTTCTGCCCATTTTCAGCAGCGGCGCTGGAATGTACAGACGCTTCTGAGGTCCAATTTCCCAGAACCGCCCCAAATTAAAACCGTTTAAAAATGCACAGCCTTTTCCCCATCCTTCAAAATCAAGGAATGTATCGCCCGCTTCATCCACCGTAAAAGAAAACCGATAAAATGCAGGGGTATTTTCTTGATAATCGCGCGAGAAATCAATATGATCCACATTGTCAAGCGGAAGCGTGTACTGCTGCCAGTTATTGTGAATATGCCCGTTAATCTGAACACAGTGATCGATCCCTTTGCGCTGTAATTCCATATAAGGTCCAAAGTTGACACGCCCCATATTTTCCACAAGAATGTCAATCTGAGAATCCTTTTTTAACGGCAGCGGCTTCGCAAATTTTTTCTCCTCCAAAAGCTCCCTGTCATAGAGTGTGGCAATGAACTGCTTGTCGACAAAAAGACTTGCTCTGTCATTTGCGCGCCACAGCTTAATCCTCTCTATACTCTCCTCTGTCGCAAGCGGTGAGCGATATAAAATATATCCGTAACCCTGCCCAAGTTTCTCCATTGACTGCGTGTACGGACTTTCCACCGGACAGCTGATATCATCCAGCACAGAAAACAGACTGACCTTTTCTTCCACCTCAAGTTTTCCATAGGCTTTGCGGGCAATCTTTGTCGTCAGTTCCACCTTAGGCACAGGCGCGTGTTTTGCTATTACTTCCTGATAGCGCTTATACTTTTCTGTGATCTGCCCATCTTCTGTCAAAAGCCCATCGTAATCGTAGGAAGTTACATCCGGCGTCAGTTTATCATAATAGTTTGAACCGTTCATAAATCCAAAGTTTGTTCCGCCCTCAAACATATAGATATTGACATTGCCAAGCTCCAGCATTTTGTCAAGATCTGCAACGCTCTCTTCCAGATTTCCCCGCATATGACCGCCGTTGCCCCAATGGTCAAACCAACCGACCCAAAATTCAGTACACATCAACGGACCGCCGTCCGTGTAGCGAGAAAGCAGTGAAAACCTTTCTTCTGTCTTAGAACCAAAATTTCCTGTTGGCAGCACGCCAGGAAGTTTCCCTGCATTCATGCTCTCTGGATACGGACCGTCGGAAGTCACAAGCGGAACATCAATTCCACCTTCTGCCATAAGCTTTTTCATCTCCTGCATATAGGCTGTATCTGTTGCATAGTATCCGTATTCATTTTCCACTTGCATCAAAATCACTGGTCCGCCATGCGTGATCTGCAATGGGATAAGCTTCGGCAGCAAAATATTGTAATATTCCTTTACATGTTTTAAAAACGGGGCATAACTTGTACGCAGCTTCATGCCATCTTCCGCCAAAAGCCAAGCTGGAAGTCCTCCAAATTCCCACTCTGCGCAGATATAAGGAGATGGCCGCAAAATCACATAAAGTCCAAGTGCCTCCGCCTCTTTTACAAACGCTGCAACATCCAGTATTCCATCAAACTTAAACTCTCCTTTTTTCGGTTCGTGCATATTCCATGGAATATAAGTTTCTACTGTGTTGCAGCCCATTGCCTTTAATTTTTCCAACCGATCTTTCCAATATTCCGGCACAGTTCGAAAGTAATGAAATGCCCCGGAAATAATTTTAAACGGCTGACTGTCCAGATAAAAATTGTCCTTAATTTCAAACTTACCCAATTACAAGTCCCCCTTTTCTATGGTTCTTTATAAAATCAATCATTGCCCGATTTCTCTTTGTCATAATTCCGTCAAAACGACCTTTTGAAATCGATTTCATTTTCTTTTATTTTACACTTATCACGATGATTTCGTCAATCCATTTTTAATATCTTGTTATTTTTTCAGCACAATTATCGAATTTTTTCTTAATTTTTTATGCAATATCTACAAAACCAAATTACTTGTTGTATCACTTACACACTGCTTTCGCGATATATTTCTTTATGCATAAATATTCTAAAGTTTATGTAATCAAGTAGAGAAGATTCCTCTTCTCCCTACTCGCGCGCCAGACACCCGTCAGCTTCTGCTGACAAATTTTACTTGGGTACCCGTGTGCATAAAAAGAGTGTGGCTGCAACCCACAGCCGCACTCTTTTTACACAACTATTTTTGCTCACTGTTCACTGGTCCTGTCGTATCTCTCACAACAAGTTTTGTCTTTATATACTGGACTTGCTGAACCTTCTCGCCCTCCACCGCTGCGACCGCGGAACTCACAATCCTCTCGCCAAACTTGTCATAGCCATAATCAATGCTTGTCAGCTTCGGCGTAACCAGACTAGAAATAAACGTATTATCATAACCCATCACCGAAATATCTTCCGGAATACTCAGACCATGACCACGGATATTTGCCATCACCCCAAGCGCAGTGTACTCGTTGATTGCCACAACCGCCGTCGGCACTTCCCCCGCGGCAAACAAAGCCTCCATCTGTTTATAACCTGCTTCGTAATCGTAGTTGCCTTCCTGGCGATACAGCTCGTTTGGAAACGGCAGCCCGTATTTTTTCAGCATACGCCGATAAACTCTCTCTCTCTCCTCTGTGGCAATATCGCTGTCCACACCGCCGAGAAATGCAATCTTGCGATGACCAAGCTCAGCTAAATATTCTATCACAATCTCCATAGACTGTCCAGCGTCAATCTGGACACGGTAACATCCTGTGCCATCCAACTTTCCGGTTATCATCATCGGAATATTCTTTGTCGTTCGGTTTACATGTTCGGCATACTCTTTGTTTGTGCAGACCTCATCCACTCTTCCACCCATCTGGATAATCGCGTCAACCCGTTTTTCCTCCAGCATCTCCAGCAAAATCTTTTCCTGCTCTCTGTCGCAGTAAGAATTGCACAACAGTACGGTGTATCCCTTTCTGCGCGCTGCCGCCTCGCACGCGACAAACAGTTCAGAATAAAACGGATTTCGGATATCCGCCACCATAATGCCGATTGTCTTGCTCCTTGTGTCAACCAGCCCTCGCGCCATTGCATTCGGTCTAAAATTATACTTTTCAATAATTTCAAGAATTCTTTCTCTCTTGTCCGTTCGAACGTTCGTGCTGTTTGTCAACACGCGCGAAACGGTGGCAGCTGATACATTCGCTTCCTTTGCTATATCGTATATCGTAATGGCTCTGCCCTCATTTTCCTTGTTGCAATCCATTGTAGACACCCTAATCCCTGTCAAAACTTTTACTGGTCTTAACTCTATAAGGAATATTGTATTTACCTTTTCTTTCAATGTCAAGCAGAAAAACTGACAAATTTAACTTTTTACAGCAAAAAACGTATTCGTACAAGGGCAAATGGTTCCAAAACGTCTTAAAACAAAAGTTGTAAATCTTACTACTGCTGTCCTTTTCTCTTTTCACTGGCAGGAAGCGACACGCGGAATATTCTGCGCATCAGCTCGCGGAAATGAAATGGAACCAGCGGATAAATATAACTTTTTCCCGCGATTGTCTTGTTGAAGCAAAGGCAGCAAAGTGCAAATAAAATCCCTACGGCAAAGCCCCATATTCCAAACCATGCTGTTAAAAGCAATGTGATCAACCGCATAAACTTTAACGCATAGCCAAGTTCAAAATTTACCTGTGTGTAATTGGCTATTGCGACAAACGCCATATACATCATCGCTTCCGCATTAAACCAGCCGGAACTTACCGTGAACTCGCCAATTACAAGACCCGAAATAACACTGAGCGGCGTGCTTAACATATTTGGTGTATTAATGGACGCCAGCCTTAAACCGTCAATGGTAAATTCCAAAATTAAAAACTGCCAGATCAGCGGAATATTCATTGTTTCTTTTACCGCGATAAATTCAAATCCTTTTGGCACATACTCAGGATACTCCGTTAAAAGAAGAAACATCGGAGTTAAAACAATCGCCAAAATGTTGATAATCAAACGCGACAATCGAAGATATGTGCCTGTGATCGGCGGAAAATAATAGTCGTCGGCTTCCTCGACAATATCAAAAACACTGGCTGGAAGTATCATCGCGGAAGGCGAGTTGTCAACAAGCAGCACAACGCTTCCCTCAAGGATACAGGCCGCCGCAGTGTCGGGTCTTTCCGAGTACTTAAATTTTGGGAACGGATCGATCCACTTTGCCGAAAACAAACATTCCGCAAGGCTTTGCTGATTCATTGTCAGCGCGTCAATGGAAATATCTTTAATTTTCTGTGTGACTGTCGCAAGAAATTTTTTATCCACTCGGTCTTCCATATAACAAACTGCAATATCTGTACGCGAACTTTTTCCGACCGAAAGCATCTCAATTGTAAACTGCGGCGTGCGGATACGCCGGCGAATCAACGCAGTGTTATATACAAGCGTCTCGACAAATCCATCCTTCGACCCGCGCATCGCTTTGTCCTTATCTGGTTCTGTAACGCTTCTCGCCGGATAATTTCGGAAATCAATTGTGACCGCAACGCCAAAGCCATCCACAATCAGCGCCGGCTTCCCGGAAAGTATTGCTCCGATCAGTTTTTCCATATCTCTGACAAGTTCCAATTCACCGTAAGGAAGATATTTTTGCAGCAGATCGTCAAATGTCTGCGGCGTATCTTCCGCTTTTAACCCGCCAAAATACTGCAATAATTTTTGTAATGTATCATCTTTGTGAAAGCCGTCAATAAAGTAAAAACATGCTTGTTTTTCCCCAATATAGAAAAAACGTTTCAGCAAATCAAAATTTTTGTCTACCTGCAAAATCCGGTCAAAAGTTCCCATATTGTCCGCAAGCCTGGTTGACAAAATCTTTCCCTTCAGCTCGTCAAGACTCTTTATTTCCGGTTCTTTCGCTTGTCCTTTCTCGTCATTCATCTCAATCTCCATTCTGGAACGCTTATACGACAGAGCTGCCAAACAGATTTAAAACGTTCCCTGCAAATTTGTTTAAAAAATATCAGTAATTAAAATTCTTTTTATAAACCTTAATTTCTGATACTTTTCTGTGCATGCGACATTGTATGAAACAATTTATAGATACAATGCTGGATTGCAGCATACCGTTTGTGCTAGTATGTGCAGGATTATAGAAATTATTGCTTTTTCTTTTAAAGTCAGATATAATGTATTGGACAAAGAACAACGAAAGGAGCCGGGCTTTCCCGGATACATAGATGAGTCTTATTTTATGTTCTGTCAAATCACGTTTCCGGTCTGCCATGGCATACTTTTTTGGTATTAATCAGATGTTAAAACACACAGAATTGCTTGGTGCAGTACCGACAACCACTGACGTTTACCGCACTTTTTTTAAAGTTGCATGGCCGTCCGCGCTGGAATCGCTGCTGGTCGGTCTTGTCGGTTCTATCGATACGATGATGGTAGGCACGCTCGGCGAAAACGCGATCAATGCGGTTGGCATTACAAATCAGCTTTATTCTGCTCGCTATTATTTTTTCCCTAAATGTCGGCGTTACGGCAGTTGTCGCGCGGCGCAAAGGACAGAACGACGCGGACGGCGCAAATCGTACTATGCGCGCTGCTATCCTGCTTTCCGCCGCATTTTCTCTCACTGCTTCCGCACTCGGTTTTTTATTTGCAAGACCGATCCTTACTTTTGCAGGTGCAGACCCAATCTACTTGGACGATGCGGTTATCTATTTTCGTATTTTATGCGTCAGCATTGTATTTACCGCGCTGAATCTTACCATCAACGCGGCGCAGCGCGGGTGCGGCAATACCAAAATTTCTATGCGCACGAATATTGTCGCCAATGTAGTCAATGTTATTTTTAACTATTTTCTGATCCGCGGCGTTTGGATTTTCCCAAAGTGGGGTGTAAAGGGTGCTGCGGCCGCAACAGCGCTCGGCGCATTTTTTGCCTGTATCATCTCGATTGCTACCTTGTTTTCCAAAAAGGGTTATTTATCGCTTCTGCGCCGCAACAGCTGGAAGCTTGAACGCAGTCTGCTCTCCCCGGTCTTAAAGTCAGCAGCAGCGCATTGATCGAACAAGTATTTATGCGAATCGGCTTTTTTGCTTATGCGAAAATTGTTGCAGGGCTTGGCCCAACCCCTTACGCAACACATCTAATCTGCATGAATATTTTAAATCTCTCGTTCTGCTTTGGCGATGGACTAAGTATTGCCGCTTCCGCGCTTGTCGGTCAAAACCTCGGCCGCCAGCGATCCGATTTATCAATTCTATACGGAAAAGTAGGGCAGCGGATTGCATTTATATGTTCCACATTTTTATTTATTCTATTTATCGCCGGACGGCGAGAGCTTGTCTGGCTGTTTTCAAAAGAAGAAGAAATTATCGTTCTCGGCGCATCCATTATGGTGATTATGGCGTTATCCACCCACTTTCAGACGTCTCAGGTCGTGTTAAACGGCTGTCTGCGCGGCGCGGGTGATTCCGCTTTCGTCGCTGCCACCTCAATGATTAGCATTGCGGTTATCCGACCAATTTTAACTTATATTCTCTGCTACCCGGCGGGCTTTGGACTTGCTGGAGCATGGATTTCGCTTGTGGTTGACCAGGGATTCCGCTTTGTCGCAGGTTTCGTTCGATTTAAGGGCGGAAAATGGACGAAGATTCGGTTATAAAACTATGTTCAAACCATTTTTCATATAAAAATTTTATTTTAATGGAGGTTTTTATGCAGCAGTATATGGATTACATTATGGAACAGTTAAAAAATCTGCTTGCCATTGACAGTCCTTCTGGTTTTACAGAAAAGGTGACAGATTACCTGATGAAAGAGTACCAAAGCCTTGGCTACACCCCAGAAAAAACAAAAAAAGGCGGTGTGCTTGTCGATCTTGGCGGGCAGGGAAACGCGGTTCTTGTGATGGCGCACGTAGATACTTTAGGTGCGATGGTGGCTGAAGTAAAAGGAAACGGCAGATTGCGCATCACATCCATCGGCGGGCTGAACGCCAACAATATAGAAACGGAAAACTGCCGTGTCTACACGCACGACGGTCACTGCTATGAAGGCACAATTCAATTGCAGAATGCTTCCATTCATGTCAACAGAGATTATCAGAAAAAAGAGCGCACATTCGATGATATTGAAGTGCTTTTAGATCATACGGCAGATTCCAAGGAAGCGGTCAAAAAGCTTGGAATTGAAAACGGTGCTTTTGTCTGTATTGAACCGCGCACTCGCATTACTGAATCCGGTTATATCAAAAGCCGCTTTCTCGATGACAAACTTAGCACCGCTATTTTACTCGGTTATGCAAAATACTTAAAAGAGACGGTTTCCTGCCCTTCCCGCAAAATTTATCAGCATATTACTGTCTATGAGGAAATTGGTCATGGCGGCTGCGCTTCTGTTCCCGCGGACGTGGAAGAATTGCTTTCTGTTGATATGGGCTGCGTCGGCGCAGGTTTAGAATGCACAGAAAAGCAGGTTTCTATCTGCGTGAAAGACAGCCGCGGACCATATCACTACCAGGTTGTACAGGGATTGATCGAGGCTGCCAAGAAAAATGAGATCAACTATGCTGCGGACGTTTATCCATACTATGGTTCCGACGCCGACGCTGCTCTTGCCGCAGGCGCGGACGCAAGGCACGGTTTGATTGGTCCGGGCGTGTACGCCTCCCATGGCTATGAGCGCTCGCACAAGGAAGGTGTAGAAAACACGCTGCGTCTGTTAAAAGCATACCTTGGATAGTTCTGCTAAAACCATCCAAACCCCTTTCCTGCCCAGTAGATCAGTCCAAGCAGCCAGCTGCACACAACACCATATAAAATTACTGGGCCAGCGATGGTAAATATTTTACATCCCACGCCAAACACCCATCCCTCCTGCTTAAATTCAATTGCAGGTGAGGCGACTGAGTTGGCGAAGCCGGTGATTGGCACAACTGTGCCGGCACCGGCAAAACTTGCAAGACGCTGGTACCAGTTTAATCCTGTTGTCAGCACAGACAGAAAAATTAAACTTAAGGTTGTATAGGCTGCGGCGGTTTCTTTTTCACATCCAAGCGACTGATACAAATCTAAAAATCCCTGCCCAAGCACGCAGATCAGACCGCCGACCAAGTATGCCTTACATACATTGCCGATGTAACTGCGTTTTGGCGTTGCTTTTTTCACATACTGATTGTACAGTTTTTCCCGCTGTTTCGGGTCTTTTTCCTGAACTACTTCCTGAACGAGTTTTTTATCCTGCGGTTTCATATTCTGTTGTATTTCTTTTGCTTTTTCATCTGGATTCATAAAGAGACTCCCTCCTTTTATTTTCGATAACAGGCAATTATAAAACTCTGAAAGCCACATAAATCCTGGCTTTTTTGAGATTTCTTTTTGCATCTTTCCTCACTAAAATTTAAACTTTTCTATTCATTTTACATAGATTTTTAGCTCAGATAATTTAATTCAGGCTTGTCATCACTCAATTTTCGAAAATATTACATACCTGCTTCTTGTTCTATTATCTTTTTGAGATCAATATATCTTATAAGAAAAAGTCCACAAATGCGCCTATAAACTTTCCAATAGAAAATGCAATCACAAATGCAGCCAATCCGCGATGCAGCTTAATTCTTTTTGAAAAAATAGGAACCACATTCAAAAGCTCTGCAAGAGCGATCGCCAGACATCCTATATAGATTCCTGCAAAAAAACCAAAAAACGCCAAGACTGGTTCGCTCATCCATCCAAAACCAATCACAGGTCTATAATGAATAAAAATATTTCCAATGGCTGCTCCGACAACAACACAATCCTCATAAAGCATCGCATGCGCCATCGTCTTTGATACCGCCGCCATACGGCTTACAACGCCGATCATTGTAACAAACGCAAACATTCCTCCTGCAATCAGCAGCCCGCTGCAAATCCCAATAATGAAAAAGGCTGCATCCGCCATCCATTTAACTGGAAACATCGATCGTCTTGCCCTCCCTTGAAGCAGATTTTAAGATTGCCTCGTTGGAATCCTTTTCATATATTCGAAGCTGTACTTGCAGAGGAGTTGGGTCAGAACTCATTTTCAAATGAGAAAAATGATTGAAAAAGACAATAATTCCGGTTGGAAGTCCAATACAATACCCTAATTCCAGCAGTCCAGGTCCTTCTGTCTCGCTCCCCGCAATGATTTTCTCCAATCTTGCGAAAATTTCTGAGACGCTTGCATCCTGGTTAAAAGTCATAATCGTAAATGCTGACCCGATCGTTACCGCCAGACAGACAAATATAATTTTTAAAACATCTTTCCATTTTTCTTTTTTTTGCGGCGGCTGATATTCCACGATAAAATCAATTTCACCCTCGTTTACAATAAGATAATCAGGATGTTTCTTTTGTATAAATTCAATTACTTTCATAATTGAAAAAATATATTTTTGTTTCTGTTCATCTGGTACTACAAAAAGTACCTCCCCGCCAAGTTCATGAAGTACTTTCTTGTCAGGTCCAGTCATTGTGACAACATCTTCCAAAAACACTTTTTTATTTTTTACAATCGTCGCCTGTTCTGCCTTAATATAAATTACGCGCTCTGCCGCCATTCCACTACCTCTTCTTCAGGTTCTATTGCAAAGCCGTATTTGGTATCAAATATTTTTACAAATGTTCCCTCCGGTGCAGTCTTATCCTTCTTTTGAAAAAAGGAAAAATACAGCACTGCCGCAACAATCCCAAGCACCACACACACACCAGCAACCCAGATCGTTTTTCTCATATAAATACCCTCCAATCGTAGCTTATTTTTCAGAAAAGTTACACTCTAGGACTAGTTTTTCCAATGAGAAAAAAAATATTCGCGCGTGGATCTCTTTCCCTGTTTATGATAAGGATAGCATTATACATTTTTTATATTTCTTTTTATTTACAACAAAAAAAAACCGCCTCGCTGGAACAGTTTTTTGTTCCGCGTGCGGCAAAATA
>CAMUAR010000026.1 GCA_947086895.1 uncultured Lachnospiraceae bacterium
ATAATAATTTCGTCCATAAGTTTCTTCTCCTTTGGTATGTTTGATTTGGCGATCTCATTATATCAGAAAGATAGACTTATGGACATTTATTTTTCATCGAACTCACGTTAATTTAATGTCAAAGAATTCCTCTGACTCTGATAATATTAAATGTAAAGTTTGTGATAGAAAGCTTAAAAATGGTTCTGAAAATTCCAAAAGTATTAAAAAGCAGACCGTTTGATTAGGACATATCTGAAGACTAAATGTTACATTAATTAGATAAATTATATCCCGTGAAGCCAGATAAAGCACTTGTTCCCTGTTACCAAAACCGGACACCCAGTGAAAGATAACCGAGTAATATTTCATAGTAAATTTAAATTTTTACTGTTATCTTTCTACAATCACTATTTATAAGACATTTTAAATTTTTAAATAAGGGAGAAAAATACAATGAAAGAAAATATTAAATCAAATCCAACCATTATAAAGTCTTACTTTTTATTAGCGGCGTTACTTTTGATATTAACAATAATACCATCATTTCAAACCGTAGCATCTGATATAATCAATTCAGTAGAGGATGACTCTACTAACTCTACTGGTCCCTTTATTGATTCCTCTGGTACTTATGAATATTACTATTGCGAGGATGGAACAATTGGTATTGATGATATTCTCAAATCAGCTAAAGAAATTATATTTCCAGAAAAATTAGATGGTAATATCGTTACCCAGTTATACTTTTTTGGAATGCGTACATATTATGGTGTAGAGAAAATTACAATTCCTTCTACTGTTAATGATATAAATAGCAAAATGGGAGGCTATTTCCCAGATTTATGCGAAGTTTCCGTTTCATCAGATAATTTATATTACACATCTGTAAATAGCGTTTTGTTTGATAAAGATATGACAGAATTAATAATTTATCCTGCAATGAAATCTGAAAGTTCCTATTTGATTCCAGATGGGGTCAGAGGATTATCAGAAGCAGCATTCCGTAAGACAGTAAATTTATCCGAAGTAAAATTCCCTCGTTCTTTAACATTTATAGATAATGGTGTATGGGATGGTTTCCCAACCTTTTTTGGTTCTTCTATAGAAAGTTTCGTTGTTGATAAACAAAATAGCAGTTTTTCTTCTGAAAATGGAGTATTATATAATAGTTCAGGTCGCACACTGATTTACTATCCTACTGGAAAAAAGGATACTTCTTTTACGATACCTTCAGGAGTGACAGCTATTGGTGATTTTGCTTTTGACAGACCCCGTTTTTTGGAGAATATTATAATACCTTCCAGCGTAACAAGTATTGAAGATTTTTCATTTTTTGATTGCAATCGTAATTTTACTATTTATGGAACACTAGATTCCTATGCAGAAAAATACGCAATAAACAATAATTTTCCATTTAAAAATATCTCAGATTTTTCTGAAGATAAACCTGCTCAAATTATTATTGGTACAAAATCTTATAAAAAAACATACGTAGACTCTGTATTTTTATTAGATGCAGAAAGAATACTTGGAGATGGAGAAATAACTTATTCTAGTTCTGATAAAAAAGTTGTTACCGTAAATACTGAGGGTAATGTACATATTGTTGGAACTGGTATTGCCACTATAACAGTCAGTGCGGCTTCTACTCAAAATTACAGTGAAACCAACATGTCGATAACAATATATATAATTCCTAAAAAAACCATATTAAAGTCTCTTACTGTTGCTGAAGGGCAAAAATTGATAATCAAATGGAATAAAGATCCGCTTGCTACAGGATATCAAATTCAATACAGTACAAACAAAAAATTTACTAATGCAAAAATAAAAAAAATAAGCAGTAACACGAAAACTTCTTACAGCTTCACTAAACTGAAAATTAATCAAAAATATTATGTACGCATTCGCAGTTACAAGGAATCTGGCAACAAAATATTGTATGGTTCTTGGAGCAAATCCAAACAAAGCGATGCAATTAAAAAATAAATAATTTTTATGATAAAATATTTAGGAGAAAATCAGTATGTCTAATAAAAAGGAATTAAAACTAGCAATTTCATGTAGTATCGTTGCAGTTATTTCACTATTTTCAGTATATTTAATACCTGTTTCGTTAGATACTTGGTCCAATAAAAAAGAATATTTAAAATTAACAGACGGTTTTACAATCTTTGCTTATGTTCCTGCAATATTATTAGCAGGAATAACCATCTTTTCATTACTAAAAAAGAGTATAGCTATGTTTATTTGCTCTTTAAGTTACGTAATATTTACAGGCACTGTTATATCTTTTACTCTAAAAAATTCTGAGCCATGCTTTGGATTAACCATAATAGTTTTGGAGATGATCTTAATTCTTAGACTAGCAATACTTCAATTAAAAAACACACTTACAATACAAAACAAGGATATAAATATTGAATTAATTGGTAATGAAAATTTACTTATTAAAGGTAAAAAAAAGGGTACTATGCTTACTTCAGTAATTTTTATTATCATAATTATTCTTGGAGCTATTTTATTTCTAATCGGTTGTGATCTCACAGGTTCTTATTCAACGGTTTCTTCTGGTCAAGTGTGCATCATTCTCTCTGTAATTCTAATTATTAATTCAATAATGGGGCTTTTGCATTATAGAAGTTGTATAATATTTATTACTGATAAAAGAGTGTCTGGAAAATTACTATTTAATAAAATAATTGATTTACCGTTGGATTCTATTACTGGAATATCAAATATACCAATATTTCATGGAATTACTGTAACTACACCTTCTAAAAAAATTAAATTTTATTGTTTACAAAATTCTAAAGACGTTTACTCCACCATTTGCAAGTTACTTATAGAGAGACAATCTAGTAATAGTATTTAAATAAATTATTATAACACTATTTTAGAGTATTTCTTAAAATGTCATTATTCAAGAAAGATTTAATATTAAAAAGAAGCAATTTTCATCTTTTCTACTTACCACACTAAACATGGGCAATTAGCTTTATAGTCCCTTTTCGTATCTATGTGTACCCAAAATAAGGACAGGCAATTACTGCCTGTCCCTTTATAATTCTTGTTTGACTATACTTAAAATTAGCTGAAATATCTCTTAAGCAGACCCTCAAACGCCTTGCCGTGTCTTGCCTCGTCCCTTGCCATCTCATGAACTGTGTCATGGATTGCATCCAGATTTGCAGCCTTCGCGCGCTTTGCAAGATCCATCTTGCCTGCGGTAGCACCGTTCTCCGCCTCAACACGCAGCTCAAGGTTCTTCTTTGTGCTGTCGGTGATCACCTCACCAAGAAGTTCTGCAAACTTTGCAGCGTGCTCTGCTTCCTCGTAAGCAGCCTTCTCATAGTACAGACCTACCTCTGGATAGCCTTCTCTGTGCGCTACTCTAGCCATCGCAAGGTACATACCAACCTCAGTACACTCACCAGTAAAGTTTGCTCTAAGGTCTGCAATAATATCTTCGCTTACGCCCTGTGCAACACCTACAACATGCTCTGCTGCCCATGTTCTCTCGCCAGCCATCTCAGTAAATTTCGATGCTGGTGCGCCGCACTGTGGACACTTCTCTGGCGCAGCCTCGCCCTCATAAACATAACCGCAAACCTGACATACAAACTTTGACATAATTGTATTCTCCTTTCAATCATCCAAATTGGTTTTTCTATCTTCTCTCAACATTCAGTAATTAGTAATCATTACTGTTATTGATATCTTACATGATATTGTTTTATTTGTCAATAGAATTTTAAAAATATTTTGTCCCACAAATGGAATTTTATACTTTTTGTTATTTCCAACGCTCTACTTTTATCTCTACATTTTTCTATACTTTTATCTTTGCATATTCCAACTTAATTTTTAGGCTTTAAGCTTCTTTTTTTGTTTCTCTTTTCTTGCACATTCTGGACATTTTCCATAAAATACAACGCCATGCCCCTCAATAGTACCTTCATAATTTGCCGCAGCCAACGTGTCAATATGCTCTAAAGAATCCATCATAAGATCAAATACTCCGCCGCAGCCATTGCATAATAAATGATAGTGCGGTTCCAAATTCCCGTCATAGCGCTCGCTGCCATCTCCCCATGTCAGACGCACCGCCTCTTTCTGTTCTACCAGAAAATTCAGGTTTCGGTATACGGTTCCCAAACTGATATTGGGATAATATTTCCGCACATTATTATAGACCATATCCGCGGTCGGATGTTCCTTTGTTTCTGTAAGATACTCTTTGATGGACTGCCGTTGTCTGCTGTACTTTATTGTTGCCATAACGAACCCCATTTCCAAAAAGGTTTTACTCTTATCGTTACAATCAATATCAGTAACTGTTACTATTATAATATCAGTATTATAAAATTGTCAAGTAAAATCAAGTAGAATTTTGCAGGTATATTGTGGAAATTATATTGCATTTTCTATTGAAACATACAATTCCAATAATTTATATATAAGAAGGTTGGTGATGCACTCACTTAAAAATTGGAAACCTCTCGCTCAAGAATATGAATATATTCCGTATCAACAAGCGAACCCCGTCCGCAAGATGTTTCACGAATGATGTTTGATTTGTACTTTGAATATTTTATTCACAGAAGGAAACTTGGTTTTTCGCCAATGATTTCTCTGTGCAACTGAATCGACCCAATCCATGTACGAATCATTGTGCTTCGTATCACAGAGATTTCGGAAAAATACAAGAGGGATGTTACAGAAACTTTTATTTTGGAGATTGTAAAAAAGCGGAATATATAATTTTTGATATAGAGACATAATCGGAAACATCTAAAAAAATAAATAAGAGAATATATTCTTTTCCATATAAAAACCTAATTAGAAAAAACAAAAAAAGAATGAAATGGAATAGAAACAACTCCCATCCTGCCGCAATCCAGCGAAAGAAAAGCCGGATTACAACAGAATTTCTGTTTTTCTTACTTATCTGCGGTTTGCTGGTTCAATATTAACGGCTTTGCCGCGGATTTTTACATTTTTCATGCGATCCAATACTTCTGCTGCATACTCGCGCGGCACTTCTACAAAAGTATATTTATCGTAAATATCAATGCTGCCAATCAATCTTCCAGGCATCTTTGTCTCTCCGGCAATCGCGCCTAAAATATCACCAGGACGAATGTTATTCTTTTTGCCAAGATTGACAAACAGTCTTACCATTCCTTCCTCCGCCCCAGTATCTCCAAAATCATCGTATTCTTTTTTCAGTTCCTCGGAATCTACACTGTCGCCCATCGCAAGTTTTAAAAATGCTGCTGCCATTTCAATGGAAGTATATTCTTCTTCATTGACACGGCTCTCCACAAGCTCAATCATCCGCGAGATATCGTCGCTCTCAATCACCTGATGAACATGATCCAAAATCTTTTCTGCTTTTACCGACATTACATCATCAAACGACGGCACTGGCTGAAGCTTTATTTTTGTTTTACAATAGCGCATAATATCGCGCAGCTTGTATACTTCCCTGCCAATTACAAGTGTAAATGCACGTCCCCCGCGCCCTGCGCGCCCGGTACGCCCGATCCGGTGAACATAATATTCATCATCCTGCGGAACATCATAGTTAAATACCGCCTCGACATCATCTACGTCAATGCCGCGCGCCGCAACATCCGTCGCCACAAGAATATCGGTCTTTCCATTTCGGAATGAATTCATCACACGGTCGCGCTGCTGCTGTTTTAAATCTCCGTGCAGCCCTTCTGCAAAATAACCCCGCGCCTGCAAAGATGAAACAAGTTCGTCCACCTGCCGCTTTGTATTGCAAAAAATCAAAGACAGCTTTGGCGAATACATATCCAGCAGCCTTGTAAGAGCATCCAATTTTGTTTTTGGACGTACTTCATAATAATACTGCTCGATCTTTGGTACTGTCAATTCTTTCTTTACCACACGGATATGTATTGCATCTTTCTGATACATCCGCGCAATTTCCATAATCGGCTGCGGCATTGTGGCAGAAAACAGCAGTGTTTGTCGCTCCTGCGGAACTTCCTTTAAAATAGTTTCAATATCATCACGGAACCCCATGTTTAACATTTCGTCCGCCTCATCAAGAGCCACCATTTTTACATCATTAAAATTCACCGTTTTGCGGCGCATATGATCCATCACACGTCCTGGTGTTCCAATTACAATCTGTGTGCCGGACTTTAAAGCCTTAATCTGGCGCACAATCTCCTGCCCGCCATAAATTGGCACAATTTTAATTCCGTGCAAAAATTTTGCAAACTTGTGCATCTCTTCTGACACCTGTATTGCAAGCTCCCTTGTCGGGCAGAGAATTACTGCCTGCAGTGCCTTTTTCTTTGGGTCAATCCCCTGCAAAATCGGCAGACCGAACGCTGCTGTTTTGCCTGTGCCTGTCTGTGCCTGTCCGATGATATCGCTGCCGGAAAGCACAGCAGGTATTGCCTGCGTCTGGATCGGCGTCATCTCCTCAAAGCCCATTTCTGTTACTGCCCGCAAAAGCGGCGCCTGCAATTCTAATTCTTCAAATCTCATATTAATCTCCCATATCGGAGCGTTTTTTGCTTAAGGTACGCAAGCCAAATACCAGATTTGGCTCTGCGATTTGAATTTGTGACGCTCCGACGCAAATTCCTATGTAAAAAATAAGTTATCAACCTTTTTTACATTAATCCTCATTTCTAAAATGTGAAACTCACTTCACATTTACTCTTGCATGTATGCAATTTCGTGTCAAATAATGCACTTTTCGTTACACTGCGATCCCCACAGAACAATTTTCTTTCATTTATGCAATCTTCCAATCAAAAGTCAAAGTTTATGGCATTAAATTTACAAAACTTTTTTACTCAAAGCAGTAAATCTAAGACAAGAAAAAAGATTGATTTATGAAAAAAAACACTGCTGCAATCATATCTGTTGTTTTTATTTTCCTGCACGATCCGCGGAAATTTCTTCTAAGTATCTTGATAAAGCATCCTGCCACGCTGGAAGTCTGTGAAATCCTGCCCTGTCCAAACATACTTTAGAAAGACGTGAATTTTTCGGACGTCTCGCAGGCGTCGGGTACTCTGAGGATGGAATTGGAATCACTTTTGCTGGAAGCCCTGCCTGGCGAAAAATCTCTTTTGTAAATTCCGCCCAACTGCATACGCCTTCGTTTGTCGCATGGTACACTCCATACTGATTTGTTGCAATCATATCGGCAAGCAGCGGCGCAACATCCTTTGTGTAAGTCGGTGAACCAATCTGATCCTGCACAACACGCACTTCCGACCTCTCTGCCCCAAGCCGAAGCATTGTCTTGACAAAATTGTTTCCATTTTTCCCGAAAGCCCAAGAAATACGGACAATAAAATACTGTTCCATCAACTCTTTTACTGCCAATTCTCCTTCATATTTCGTTCTGCCATAAACACCAAGCGGAAAAGCGGCATCTTCCGGCTCATAGTATTGTTCCCCTTCCCCGTCAAAAATATATTCGGTGCTGATATATACAAGTTTTGCTCCCAGACGGCGGCAGGACATCGCAATATTTTTTGTACCTTCAACATTGACAGCGTAGCATCTTTCCTTATCTGTTTCTGCCTGATTTACATTTGTATAAGCGGCGCAATGGATTACCGCATCCGGTTGGTACTCTGCGAGAAACTTTTGTGTCGCGCCCGCATCGGACAGATCAAAATTTGACGAGCTTGTCCCAAGACATTCCACTTTTTGCGATCTCAAGTACTCTACTGTATCATATCCCAACTGCCCAGTTACGCCGGTCACCAAAACCTTCATATCCGCTTGCCTCCAACTTTATAATAATCCAAAAATACCTGCTGCCAAGGACAGTCCGCCCCATTTTTTATCGCGCTCTGAAAGAATCAGCTGCAATCCTGGTTCCAACGGCCATTTGACTCCGATTTCCGGGTCGTCCCAGGCAATGCCGCCCTCGTCGCCCGGATGATAAAAGTCTGTACATTTATAGCAAAATTCTGCTTCCTCTGACAAGACAAGAAAACCGTGCGCAAATCCTTCCGGCACATAAAACATTTTCTTATTTTCCTCAGAAAGCTCCACGCCATGCCATTTCCCATAAGTTGCGGAACCGCCGCGCAGGTCAACCGCCACATCAAACACGCGCCCTTTTATCACGCGCACAAGTTTGCCCTGCGGGTGTTTTATCTGAAAATGAAGCCCGCGCAGTACGCCCTTTGCAGATTTTGACTGGTTATCCTGCACAAATACCATATTAAGCCCTGCTTCTTCCATATCCCTCTGATTGTAGGTTTCCATAAAATAACCTCTCTCATCTGGAAATACTTTTGGCTCAATAATATAAATTCCGTCAATCTCACAGCCTGTTACTGTTATTTTTCCCATTTTTCCTCTCATTCTGCCGCACGCAGCATTCCAATGAAAAATTTTATACGGCATAACAACACAAATTTTAAAACTGAAAACTTTCATTTTCAATGATTCTATATTACAGCTTGTACATCCTGTTAAAATAATTGCTGTACTCCCCGTCTAAAATATGCTGCCACCATTCTTTGTGTTCCAAATACCAGTCGATTGTCTGTCGGATTCCAGTATCAAACGAATACTGCGGCTTCCAGCCAAGCTCCTTCTCTATCTTTTTCGGGTCAATCGCATAGCGCAGATCATGTCCCAGACGATCCGCGACAAAATGAATCAAGCTCTCCGGTTTCCCAAGTGCAGCTAAGATTGTGCGAACCACTTCTAAATTTGTGCGTTCATTATGCCCGCCGATATTGTATACTTCGCCAACCTTTCCGCCGCGCAAAATCAAATCGATCGCTGCACAATGATCCTTAACATGTAGCCAGTCGCGCACATTTTCCCCTTTGCCGTAAACTGGAAGAGACTCGTCGGCCAACGCGCGCGTCAGCATCAGCGGAATCATTTTTTCCGGGAACTGGTAAGGTCCATAATTGTTTGAGCAGCGCGAGATCGTTACCGGAAGTCCAAAAGTGCGGCAGTAGGCGAGCACAAGCAGATCCGAGCCAGCCTTGCTTGCAGAATACGGGCTGGACGTATGTAGCGGAGTCTGCTCTGTGAAAAACAAATCTTTTCGGTCAAGCGGCAAGTCGCCGTACACCTCATCTGTGGAAACTTGATGGTATCTTTTTACACCAAATTCTTTTGCAGCATCCAAAAGCACCTGTGTTCCCATTACGTTGGTGCGCACAAAAACTCCCGGATCGACAATCGAGCGATCCACGTGAGATTCCGCTGCAAAATTCACAACAACATCAAAATTTTCTTTTTGGAACAGTTCCATGATAAACTCGCGGTCCGCAATATCGCCTTTTACAAAACTGTAATTCGGCGCAGATTCAACATCCGCAAGAGACTCCAGATTGCCCGCATAGGTCAGCAGGTCAAGATTGACAATCCCATCTTCTGGATGCTGTTCCAACATATAATGTACAAAATTACATCCGATAAAACCAGCGCCGCCGGTCACTAATATTTTCATAATTTATTTTTGTTCCTTTCGTTATCTTAAATTCTTATATTTAAACTTTTTCAATTCTTCTTACCTGTATTTCAATTTTTTATTGTACTTGTATAAAACTGCTGTCAGATCTTATCAAATAGACGGCATTCTTATAAATTCGCCATGATCTATCTCAAATTCCGCTTTTTAAAATTTCTTCCCATATCTGATTTTTGAGAAGTCTTTCCTGCAATTTAGTATTCCCTAATATTTTAATTTTCCTTCCGCAACTTGACGCAGATGTTCTCCGTAAGGCGACTTGCCGTAACGCTTTGCAGACTCTAACAATGTTTTTCTTGTGATCCACTGATTGATAAACGCGATCTCCTCCGGCGCAGAAATCTCAATTCCCTGTCTCTTTTGAATCATCTGCACAAAATCGGACGCTTCAACCAAGCTGTCCATCGTCCCTGTATCCAGCCATGCAAATCCCCGGCCAAGCAGCTTGACATTCAGAGAACCATCTTCCAGATACATTCTGTTTAAGTCCGTAATCTCAAGTTCTCCTCTTGCGGACGGCTTCACTTGCTTTGCAAACTCTACAACACGGCTGTCATAAAAATACAGCCCTGTAATACAATAATTTGATTTTGGCTTTGACGGTTTTTCTTCCACCGAAACCACTTTTCCAGTTTCATCAAACTCGACAATGCCAAACCGCTCCGGGTCATTGACATAATAGCCAAAGATTGTGGCAAGCCCCTGCTTTGCATTCTTTACAGCACCCCGCAAAAGCGTTCCAAAACCATTGCCGTAAAAAATATTGTCCCCCAGCACCATCGCACAGGAATCGCCCGCAATAAATTCTTCCCCAAGCAAAAACGCCTGAGCAAGCCCATCTGGACTTGGCTGCACTTTGTAAGATAACGAGATTCCATACTGACTTCCGTCGCCTAACAGTCTCTCGAAATTCGGCAGATCCTGCGGAGATGAAATCACTAAAATATCTTTAATCCCCGCAAGCATCAATGTTGAAAGCGGGTAAAATACCATTGGCTTGTCATAAACCGGCAGCAGTTGTTTTGACGTAACCAGCGTAAGCGGATACAGTCTTGTCCCTGAACCTCCAGCCAGTATGATTCCTTTCATAAACAAAAACCCCTTTCCTGCTTCGATTGTAGTAATTTAACTTTTTACAAATCTATAAAATAATATCATACCACATTTCCCAGCTTTTTTGCAATACAAATATTGCATCTTTCCAATTTCTTGTTATAATTCTAAAAACATCCAATCAAAATTTCTTTAAAACTCCTGCAATCATAATATGTTTTTGCAATTTTTGCAAATTTTATATCAAGCGTATTTTTTCATTGTTGTCTTATTCAGAACTTTCTTTTGCATCCATAGAATTCCAGAATGTCCGAATTACATTCTCAACCGTTGAAAGTCTTACGCGCTCATAAGGAAACCATTCGCGCGGAAATAACTCCTGATACTGCTGATTTAAAAAACGTTCGTCGAGCAGCAAAATTATCCCGGTATCATCCACGGTGCGGATCACACGCCCCGCGGACTGCTGCACCTTGTTCATCCCGTTATATAAATAAGCATAATCAAAGCCATGCCCGTTCCTCTCATCAAAAAAACCGCGGGAAAGTTCCCTTTCATTGCAGACCATAGGAAGTCCTGTCCCAACAATAACCGCGCCGATCAACCGATCTTTCTTTAGATCAATCCCCTCGCTGAAAATGCCGCCCATCACACAAAACCCCACAACTCCCTCGGCGGGGTTTTCCTCAAACGCCGCTAAAAACTCTTCCCGTTCCTGCTCGGTCATTGTTCCGCGCTGTATAAGAATATTTTTAATCCGTCCTTTTGCGCGCTCATACAATTCTTCCATCAACTGATAAGACGGGAAAAATACCATATAATTTCCCTTTCGCGCGCGCACTGCAATCTCAATATAAGCCAAAATTTTTCCATATTCATCCTCGGAGCGGCGCGAATACTTTGTGCTGACATCTGTACCGACCATCAACAAACGTTTTTCGTGCGAAAATGGGGTCGGCGCATAGACAGCGTAATCTTGTTCGCTGCCTCCAAGCTGTTCCCTGTAATAATTTACCGGCAGCAAAGTAGCAGAAAAAAATACGGCACTCCGCCCTTTTTTCAAACATTCCCCCAAGTTTTTTGACGGATCCATACATCTTAATACCATTCTAAAATGCCTGTTTTCTGCATAATCCGAATAAATTAAATAATTTTCATCCAATCTATCATGAATATTGATAAAATGCCGCAAATCGAAATACAGTTTTATTACTTCCTCACGCCCGTCAAAACTTTTATGTTCCTTAAAAAATTCCTCGTATTCTGCAATCAACCTCATCACAAGAACTGGCAGCTCACCTGCATTTTCCCAAACTTCCAGCTCATCACATTCCCTCTTATAGCGCAGCATTGCCGAATTACATGCATCCAAATGTTTCATCATGCGCGGCGATTGGTCTTTGATCCACTGTTTGACCTTGGGAAAATCTTCTTTGTACAAAACGGCGCTGTACATCTCTCTTGCGCGCTCCACAAGATTGTGCGCCTCATCGATCAAGAACACATAATTTTGTTTTTTATCCCCCGCCAAAAAACGCTTTAAATATACATTTGGATCAAATACATAATTATAATCACAGACTACGCCGTCAGCCCAGGACGCCACGTCAAGACACATCTCAAACGGGCATACACAATGCTTTTCGGCATACTGCGAGATCAGCTCGCGCGTAATTCCCTCCTCATGCGTCAGCATATCATACACCGCGTCATTCACACGGTCAAAATGTCCTTTCGCCCGCTCACATTTGCCCGGATTGCATTCTGGTTTTTCCAAAATACAGCTTTTTTCTTTGGAAATCAGTGTGACAAGCTTCATTTTTAAACCCTGTTCTGCTAAAATTCGAAAAGTTTCTTCCGCCACCGTCCGAGTAATTGTTTTTGCCGTCAAATAAAAGACTTTTTCCACCAATCCTTCACCAAATGCTTTTATCGCTGGAAACAAAGTAGAAATCGTTTTTCCAACCCCTGTCGGCGCCTCGATAAAAATATTTTTTTCTCTTAGAATTGTGCGATATACGCTCGCCGCCAGTTCCTTTTGCCCAGGACGATATTGAAATGGAAACGCGAGTTGTTTCATCGAAGCATCGCGCACAATGCTCCATCGATGCTGCCAGGACACCCACTTTGCATACTGTAAAAGCAGCGAATGATACCATTCGACCAGCTCCTCATGCGAAAATTCTTCCTCAAACCGCTTGATCTTCTCCGTCTGAATATTACAGTAGGTCAGCTGAATACCAATGCGTTTATGCCCGTAGCGGATTGCATACTGGCTGGCATAGCACATCGCCTGCGCGCGGTGTACTGGCCGCATCTCCTTAATTGAGGAAAGTTCCTGACACACACATTTAATCTCATCAATCACAATCGAAGACCGTTTTACCTCAGATTTTTTTTTGTCTGTCAAAGAAAAAGACTGTGTTTTTTCACTTTCTTTCAGTACTTGACAATCTGTAAGTTCCTCCTTCTCCGCGGAAAAAACAGGCTGCTCTTCTGCGCCCTCCAAAACTTCCACACCCCCGGATGGCTTTAAGGCAAGCAATACTGGACCATTCGTAACGGTTTCACTTGTCTTACTTGACTCTGTTTTTTCTGCATCCTTTTGAGTTTCAATACCCGCAGAAATTTTTTCCTCCTGAGAAATCAGCGAAATCACACCGTCCGCGCGACCTTCCACGGTAATCTCAAATACTTCCCCATCATATTCCACCTTTGAAGCAAGCGACATACTGACCTCCGCCGCATAATCTCGCCCCATAGATTTCTGGATTTTTTTGTGTAAACGGGTTCCTTCCTGCATCGCATCCGGCTCAAATGTCCCCTGTGAATTATCCAAGTCACCGCTTTGCAGGATAAATTCTACAAGACTGCGCACAGAAATTTTTACCCTTCCAACCACGTTCTCCAAATCATCCATAATAATTTCCTCCCACGCTCCTGCACAAACTTCTCTTTTTTGCATATTGCATTTTACGCAATTGTTCAGAAATCTTCTGCTCCTATGCACTCTCTATGCGCCTTCCAAGATACACTTTCTGACCTATGCATAATACTGTGCAATCGAGTAGGGAAGGTTTATCTTCCCTACTCGCCGCGCGACCCGTGCGCCGCGCCAGCGGCATAATTCTACTGCATGGGTCTGCGCATAATAAAACCGGCATGCCCATCATTGGACATGCCGGGATTCTATTGTCATTATAGAATATATGTTTGCATTTTTCAATCCAAACATGTTACCATTCTTTCTCTTTATCCGCTTTTGTTGATCGGACTGCTTGGATTTTCGGCAGCCCTTCTATCCAGCCTGCTTATCAAAAAATCTTTACACAAATTTTTGATATTTTATCAATTATTTGTCAAATTGTTATTTTTAACAAACAATTTATTGTCTAGCCTGACTGTTTCGTCGTTCTCAGCTATTTTTCGAAATTCTTTTATATTTTGTCTTTGGTTAAACCTGATAAACCAATATTCCAGGTGTTTTTTGTTTTTATCTTAAATTTATCTTTTAAGATTCCATTTGTCTGCCCAAAAATGACGCCGCTGTCATCGCAAGCTTTTTTTCAGTATCTCCCACTTTATCCCTATTATCGCGCGACAAAATAAGCACCGCTCCAATTGCATCTCCCTCGCTTAACACCGGGACAACAACCTGGCTCGCCACATCATCAAGTTCTTCGGATACCGGAATAAAACCACCTTCATCTTTCGTTGTCAAAAGAGTTTCTCTCTCTTCAATCGCCTGTTCAAGTTCCTTGCTGATCGATTTCGCCAGCAGCTCTTTTTTTGCACCGCCAGCTACAGCAATAAACTGATCCTTATCTGTAATTGCCACAATATGTCCTGTCACTTGTCCAAGCGCATCTGCATATTCTCTGGCAAATTGAGAAAGCTCGCCGATCGGGGAATATTTCTTTAAAATAATCTCCCCCTCGCGGTCTGTAAAAATTTCCAACGGGTCCCCTTCTCTTATCCTGAGTGTCCTTCGAATCTCCTTTGGCACAACCACTCTGCCAAGATCATCTATTCTCCTTACAATACCAGTTGCTTTCATAAATAATCATTCCTCCATCTACGCTTCTTTTGCTTTGTTTTGTCAACATGTAGCTATTATCTGTAAATGAAGGAATTTTATACTTCAAAAATTAACTTGTTTTAATCTGCTGGAAATCCTTTGAAATAGATAACTTTAAAAATTAAAAAATTTAATTTTCATCTCTACGGTCTTAAATACAAGATCTTTTTCATTTTCCTACATTTTTATGAATACCTATTGACAAATGAAAATGACAAGGATATAATTCATTTTGACAATGATAGTTGTCAATAAGACAGAGAAGATTGTCATATGGAGGTGCTGTATGATATTGCGAAATCGTTTGAAAGAACGCAGAGCCGCACTGAATGTCAATCAGCAGGAAATGGGACGATTATGCGGCGTATCAAGGCAGACAATCAGCCTGATTGAACGGGGCGATTATTCGCCGTCTGTTACCCTTGCCCTGACGATTGCAAAGGTATGCGGCGTCACGGTAGAAGATGTTTTCTATTTACAGGAGGAAGAAGAACATGGATAACAATGAAATAAAAAAAACAAACCGCAAAGCGATGCCTAAATTTATTCTTATTATAGTTATCGGCATGTTTGTCGGTGGTTCGATAGGATTTTGTACCGCAAAATACGGACTGAACACACTGGCTGGCGGTATGAAAAGCGCAGGGATATTTTTCGGCACTTATATTGCTCCTTTGCTGATGTTGACGGCAGCGGTTGTCGTACCGGTGATCTGTATTCCGATTTATCGAAATGCAAAAAAACTGCTCTCCTCTTGGGATGGCGAAAATGAGGAAATTTCAGATGCGATTGATGAAAAACTTTCTATTGTAATCTGGATTGCAAGCGCAGCCCTTATTCTCTCTTACTTTCTTATTGCCGCTTCGTATTCCGGCGGTGTTGAATCTTTTGAAAATAAGAATAGTATGGTGCCGTTCTCAGCAGGCATTGCTGGCTTCTTTGCCATTATGATTGAAACTATTATTATCCAACAGAAGTGCGTTGACGCCGCCAAGAAAACAAATCCCGAAAAACCAGCATCCGTTTATGATACAAAGTTCCAAAAAAAATGGATGGACAGTTGTGATGAAGCCGAAAAGATTATGATAGGCAAATGCGCGTTCAAGGCGTACAACGCCACTAACATTGTCTGTACCGTGCTGGCCATTGTGCTTGCTATATGTACTCTTGTTTTCGGCATAGGTTTTTTGCCTTCTCTTGCAGTATGCCTTATTTGGATTGTCAATCAGTCGGTATATTGCAAGGAAGCATTAAGGTATTCTAAGGCCGGAAATAAAATCTCCTGAAAAACCGCAGGAGGGTAAACAATGATAAATTATTTGTGGATTGTTGTTATTTTGATTATTTTTTTGTGTACCAGGAAAAAGCAGCGAACAGCGGCAGCTGTGTGGCAAATACAAAACCGAAGGAAACAAAACAAGGAGATATTGGTTATGAAAGAACTTGCAAAGCAATTTATCGGTAAAGATTGCATCATTTATACGATTACTTCAAATGACGGCAGCATACAGGGAGTTATAAAAGAAATTAATGACGGCGGTATAATCATCGAGAGAAATACCGGCGAATGCGAAATTGTCAATCTTGATTTTGTTACCCGTATCAGAGAGTATCCGAGAAAGAAAAATGGGAAGAAAAAAGGCATCGTATTGGGGTAATCCCGCAGCAGCAAATTTCCTGCAAGCGATGACGATTTTGAGGCTGTTACCAAATACAATGATTCTTAAATATCACTTTTTAATAACAGCCTCAAAATACTTATTGGAAAATCCTTTTGTCTCCCACCTCCAAACAACAATATATTCAGAAACGCTTTTAACCTTTTCACTGCAAAAACGGTAAAATCAAATCCACTTTTTTAACCATCCCCTGAAATTATAAGTGGACTTTCTTATTCTAAATTTGTATCGAAATATTATTTTTATAGATTTATGTATTTACGCTTATATATTTTCTGGTGTCAAACGTTCCATTTGAATCTTCTTTTGCTGAAGTGTTGGATGAACATAAATGGAAAGTGTCGTTGTAATATTCGTATGTCCAAGAATCTCGGAAAGCGACCGTGTGTCAAATCCAATCTCTACGCACCGTGTTGCAAAAGTATGACGCAGCGCATGGAATGTATAATGATCTATTTCATTGCGTTTTAAAAACTTGCGGTAGCGGACATAATATTGATGAGGCTCTGTGTAAGAACAATCCCCAGTCAGCAAATACCGGTCGGATTCCATTTGATGCTTTTTTAAATACTGCAAAAGAAAATCCGGCAACGGTATAACACGCACGGATCCCCTTGTCTTTGGCGCTCCAATTACTACTTTTGTTTTATGGTCAGAAAGAGGGTCTAAATCTGCGATCCGTTCTACAGTTCTTGATATGCTGGCTGTGCGGTTGCCAAAATTAATATCTCCCCATCTCAGACCACAAAGCTCGCCAATCCGCACTCCCGTAAACAATGTAAAAAATATCCCAATGCTTGTAGTATCATCGGATTCCAGCAGAATTTGTTCCATTCTCATTCTAGTTTCATCCGATAAGATTTTCACGTTTTTTGGAATTGTCTGCGGAGATTTTAAGCAGCTTGCATCCGGGCAAGGATAATCGTTGTCTTTCCCATAACGCAAAATAGATTTCAGAACGCACAAAATGTCTGTGACTGTTTTTGGCGCCAGCGGTCCATGACAGATCCCTCCTTCCGCAAGCAGCAATTCTGGGAAATGCCGGAAATGTTTGTTATCCATTCTGGAGAGAACTTGTCCTCCTACACGTGGAATCAAATACTTTGATACAATGCGGTGATATCTTGTGTAAGTTGACTCTTTTACAGCAACACGAATATCCGACAGCCACATTTCCGCCAGCACGCTAAACGTTAAACGCATACCAATCCCCGGAGCATAAGGTTCCCCATGCCCATTTACTTTCGCCTGCGCGGACTGCTTCTTTTCTCTTACCTCCAAGTATGTCGTCCCATAAACATAGCGGTATCTAGCCTTTCCGCCTTCATAATGATGAATGTAACGTGCCTCCCAACGACCATCTTGTCTTCTGTAAATGTTTTCACCTTTCCTCGGCATAATCAATTCTCCTTTGCTCTTTTATTGTCCAAGTTTAATTGTATGGATACAGATAAAATTTTATCTGTTTTTTCTCTTGTAATGAAGATGCTGGAACTATTATTTTTCAAATCAGAAGTTTTATTTTTATTTTTTAATATGCTTTATTTTACAAAAATAGTAAGATAAATATAAATTATATATAATATAACAAGAATGCAAAACCACACTTTTTAACACTTACAAGCAAAAATAATTTTTTAATGATTTGTATCATTCAAAATAAAACCACTTCAAACAAAAATAATCTTTCTTATCATGGGTGGTGTCTGTAAAACAGTAATCAAAAAATAAATGGCAGGCTTCTATAAAATCTTAAGGTATGGAGATCTGCTTCTTCCTTTCATCTATCCATTTTAAAATCTTAAAAAGGGCTTCCCGATTCCCCGGAAAGCCCTATAAAATTTAGCTTTTTACTTATGAATTTATCAGAATTCTAAAAATTACTAATCTTTGCTGCCTTACCTGATTCAACAATTCTTCTGCCCTCACGATATTTAAATATCATTTTTATACTATTTTCTATACTTTTTATTACTGAAAATAGTATAAAATCATTATTTTTATATAGCGTGTTTTTATTTATATGATTAGTCTGCTAAAATCTTTACCATTTTGTATTCGTCTCTATAACTATTATCATCATATTTAAGGGCATGGAGATTTTTCCCTGTTTCCCTGAACCCAAATTGCTCATATAACTTCTTTGCTCGAATATTTCCCTCAACCACTTCCAGTTCAACTTGTTCATATCCCATTTTTTTTGCCAGGTTAAAAGCATAATCCATCATTGCAGAACCAATACCAAGGTTCCAATAATCTTTCTTAAGTGCTATTGCAAAACCGCATCTATGATAAACACGCCGTAAACTGCCAATGGATACGATTCCACAATTTCCTGCAATAATACCTTCCACTTCTGCTACCATCATTATTTCACGAGGAGAATTTCTTTTATTTTCTAAAAGTTGTTCCTCTGCTTCAATGGTATAAGTAACCTCATCTCCATTTCTAAGAAGAAATGGAGTCTCTAAAGATACCATTCGAAGATATTCTATCATATTTCCTGCATCTCTTATCTCAACAGAACGAAGCATACAGATACGACCATCTTTTAGATTTATTTTCTTTTCTTCAAATATCATTTTCTTATCCTTCCTAATACTGATTTATTCATTTGATTATACCTTTCCCATTTCTCATTTGCAACTTAAAAATAGACATATAGTTTTATCGAAATTCTTTTTTATGACATCGTTTACAACTTTTCTACTGTTGTAAAGTTTCAAAAAGGGCTTCCCGATTTCTCAGAAAGCCCCATCAATCTAACTTTTTATCAATGATTCTTTGTCAGAACTTACAGTTTCATTGTTCTTGTGGTGTATAAACAGCGTTTTTTATGGTTATGCCATTCTCAAACAGCAAGTCAAAACCAGTCAGCTTTTCAATATATAATCAAATATCAACATCAAAAGAAAACTTTTTGCCAGAGAATAACAATCTTTTTTACATCCTGCACTTAGAAACCCATTTTTCCCAGCGTGGGTCGGCTTTTATTTCAGCTTCAACCTTGGAATAATCAGGACTGCTGTAAAACGGCCAGTCCTCCGGCAACAAAGCTGCAATTTTTGCAGGTGATCCTGACTTGCACTTCACAAGCGAAATAAGCGGTGCAGTAAAATAATGCTCTTCTCCGTCAAGCAATTTTTCAAGTGCGTGCGCGTGTCTTAAAGCTTTGTCAAGTGACTCAAACGCTTCGTCCTGATAACCGCGCTCCCATTGGATTCTTGACAAATAAAGATAAAGCTGAATAAGCTGCCCGTTATATTCGCCGAAATTTTCATCATCGCAAATCAATTGAAACAGCGAAATTACTCCGTTAATTTTATCGATTGGCATATCCGTTTTATAATTATTTTTATTTATCATAAGACCTTGCACAAGCAGTTTGGCAATCTCTGAAACAGATTTCAGCAATGCATCTCCAATATATTTTGCTTTATCCTTTCCGTCTGCCGATGAAGCAAGAAATATTTCGCGTGAATTTTCAATCGCTGGAGTACGCAATGCATATTCCATCGCTTTTTCGGAATTGCCCAAATTACTATATAAAAGAACAAGAATACGCACTGCCTCTGTAAAAATTTTATTATCTTTTGTAGTATCCACAAGATTTTCGCAAAGTTTGACGGATTCTTTCCAGTATCCATTCCTGCAATGTTCACTGTAATCTACTCGGCTGTATCCATCTTCATCGTAATAATGATGTTCTCCATAAACTCTCCATCCTGCCTCCGCAAGAACATCCGCAAGGGTTATCATAAGCTTTTCATTATACGGAAATTCCGCAAGTCCTTCCCGAAGTATCATTGTACAATCATCAACCCATTCGCTGTCGCTGCGTGCTTTTATACCATAAGCTTCTATACGGGCAATTATTTTATCAACTTTTTTGTCACGTTCGCATTCGTAACCAAAAAGTTCGTCTATAGAAATTCCGAAATAATTTGCGATGGAAGGGATAATTTCAATTTCAGGATAAGCAAGAGATTTTTCCCAACGCGAAACCGCCTGACAAGACACTCCCACAGCTTCCGCAAGAGCTTCCTGAGTTCTTCCGTTTCTTTTACGCAGATCCTTTATTTTATCTCCAAGTTTTAAATTCATAAAAATCCTCCATTCTGAGAACGTTTCCGTTTTAGAAACCGCAAGAGAAAGCTGCGAATGCAGTTTTTCTTGTCGGATCAGGGCTTATTTGTGACGTTCCCATCACAAATAGCTATACGAAAAATAAATGTATCAGCATTATTTCTTACAGTAATTTCTTTCCTTGAGAAACTCAAATTTTATTCACCGGTGTATTTAAATGATAACATACGCCATTGAAAAAGTAAATAATCAATTAGTTGTAGAGTTTTCAATCAATGATTGATTTTTAGGCAGGAAATAACGATACAATTCAGGCTCAAGAACGGCTTTATTGAACACGATACTCATACAAGCTTACACTTAATCTTATAAATTTCTTCATCACAGAGTCCAATTTTTCTAAAGTACTTATCTGTATCGCCATACATTTTCCTGAATAAATTCAAAAACTCTTCCATAAACATTTCACAGGGTATTACAATGTTCATATCAATTTCAGGAAAATTTTTATGTACCAGTTCTAAACGTTCTTTGCCATATTCTTTTGTAAGCATATAATTATCTACAATATCTTTGTCACATACTCCTGCATGAAGCAGTAAGATTGCTGTAACTACACCTGTTCTGTCCTTTCCTGCAGTACAATTAAACATCACACCTGTTTTAGCAGCTGCAATACATCTAAACACCTGTGAAATGGCTTTTGCTGATGCAATAGCCATATAACTTTGTGAAACTTCCTTCATTGATTCAGGTACACTGTTTCCTTCATCGATCTGAAAATTATAATATGTAAACCCCTCTTTTTCTGCAAATCCACTTGGCTTTCTTGCAACCTCCTTGGCGTTTCGCATATCAATGATTGTTGTAATCTCATGTATTCTTAAGTAATTATAATCTTCTTCACTGGGATAATTCTGGACATCACTTCGAATCAGTGATTCCTCACGGGTCAATATTCCTGATTTTGTACGATAACCGCCTAAATCTCTTGTATTTTGTGTAGTTTTTAATAAACGAAATGGCTTATTTCTCCATGCTCTCTCATAAGCATCTATATAGTGTTTACCTTCTTTGAGTGCTTTTAATTCCTTCATACAACTTTCCGTTGCAATTGTTACAAATTCATCTGCCATTTCCGTTGTAAAGAAAAACGATTTTCCCTCTGGTTTATCACTATAATCCAGTGCCATATCATTCAAAAATGACTTTATTTCAAAAGGATATATAGAATAGATTCTTTCACATTCCAGTTTCGAAATCAGTTTAATATCATTTTTTAAACCATACCTTTTTATAGCCCATGCATTTATTAATCGATAATCATTATAAAGTTGCTCCACATTCCCCGGAATTTGTGGATTCCATTTATACTTATCGTATATTATTTCTCGAAATACTAAATCCTGAATCAGATGCATGTAATATCCTAAATACAATTCATCATCCATCTTATCAATAAATTTCAAAAGATATCCATCCAAATCATACGTCTTTTTACTTTTTCCACAAACCAATATTTTCAAATGGCTATCGGATTTAGAGAATGCCGAATTGTAAGCGTCAGGTAATATACTCCCTAATCGAAATCTATTGATATCTTTTATTGGAAATTGCTTCATCAATTTTTCTGCAACAGCCAAATGCAACAATCTTGATGCCATACATCCACACCCCCTTCAAACATTTGTTAAGGTTATTTATATATCGCTTTTTCAATACAAACTATTATAGTACATAATACTTTTCTTACTAACAAAACCATAACTCGTGTATACGAATTCTCACTTGTCATCAACCGTAATTTGCATCATTTTATATCCATATTGTCTTTCTTCATTTGCTGCAAAATCTCAAAAAGGGCTTCCCTATTCTTAGGAAAGCCCCATAAAATCTAATTTTCTATTGATTACTCAATAATCTTTGCTACCTTACCGGAACCTACAGTTCTGCCGCCCTCACGGATCGCGAAACCAAGACCCTGCTCCATAGCGATCGGATGAATCAACTCGATTGTCATCTCGATATTGTCGCCAGGCATACACATCTCTGTGCCTTCTGGAAGGTTGCAGACACCAGTAACGTCCGTTGTACGGAAATAGAACTGTGGTCTGTAGTTATTGAAGAACGGGGTATGACGACCGCCCTCTTCCTTGGTAAGAACATAAACCTGAGCGGTAAATTTCTTATGGCAAGTGATAGTACCTGGCTTGCAGACAACCTGTCCACGCTCGATATCTGTTCTCTGTACACCACGGAGCAGAGCACCGATATTGTCACCAGCCTGTGCCTCGTCAAGAAGCTTACGGAACATCTCGATACCAGTTACAACGGTCTTGCGGGTATCTTCCTTTACACCAACAATCTCAACTTCATCATTGAGGTGAAGCGCACCACGCTCTACACGACCTGTAGCAACTGTACCACGACCAGTAATTGTGAATACGTCCTCGACCGGCATAAGGAATGGCTTGTCGGTATCACGAACTGGATCTGGGATATACTCGTCAACTGTACTCATAAGCTCAAGAATCTTGTCGCCCCACTCGCTGCTTGGATCTTCAAGTGCCTTAAGCGCAGAACCTTTTACGATAGGGCAATCTGTAAAACCATACTCCTCAAGGTTCTCTGTGATCTCCATCTCAACAAGCTCAAGAAGCTCAGGATCGTCAACCATATCGCACTTGTTCATAAATACAACAATATATGGTACACCTACCTGACGGGACAGAAGGATGTGCTCTTTTGTCTGTGCCATAACACCGTCAGTAGCAGCTACAACAAGGATCGCGCCGTCCATCTGAGCAGCACCAGTGATCATGTTCTTTACATAGTCAGCGTGGCCTGGGCAGTCAACGTGTGCGTAATGTCTCTTCTCTGTCTCATACTCAACGTGAGCGGTCGAGATTGTGATACCTCTCTCTCTCTCTTCTGGAGCCTTGTCGATCTGATCAAAAGCGACAGCCTGACCAGTTCCAAGTCTTGCATTCAGAGTCTTTGTAATAGCAGCAGTCAATGTTGTTTTACCATGGTCAACGTGACCGATCGTACCAATGTTACAATGCGGCTTAGATCTCTCAAATTTAGCTTTAGCCATTTTAATGTCCTCCTTTATTTTGCGCCTTGTGCGCGACATACAGTTTTCTGTTCGGAAGGCTGCTCCAAACAGGGGCGGAAAGCCATAAACACTTAACTTCACGGTATTCCAAAACAAATCCGTGAGGAAAAGCCTGCGATACCACCATTATATTTCATATTAGAAATATTTTCAAGTAAAATTTTCAAATTGTCCCTTTTCCCACACTGCTGCAGATTATGTGTTCTGTCCCACAGCAATAGGATACAAACCTGCGATATTTAAGCTGTGCAAAAATACATCTATAACGCCTGTTTGCAGGAACAAATTATTTTCAAAACTGCCAGGCAGAATTACTTGCTCTTATTCGCAAGTACCTTTTCCTGAACACTCTTTGGAACCTGCTCGTATGACGAGAAGAACATGGAATAAGCACCACGACCCTGTGTCTTAGAACGCAGTGTTGTGGAATATCCAAACATCTCGGCAAGCGGAACAAAACCGCGGATCAGCTTGCTTCCGTTGATATCCTCCGAGCCCTCAATACGCCCACGGCGGGAGCTGATATCACCGATTACATCGCCCATATATTCTTCCGGCACAGTAACTTCAACTCTCATAATCGGCTCAAGAAGTACCGGAGCGGCCTTGTGCATTGCTTCCTTCAACGCCATGGAACCTGCAATCTTAAATGCCATTTCGTTCGAGTCTACTTCATGGTAGGTACCATCATAGCAGTTTGCATGGATACCAAGAACCGGATACCCGCCAAGAATACCGCACTTCATCGCATCTTCAATACCAGCCTGAATTGCCGGAATATATTCCTTCGGAATTGCACCGCCGACAACAGTACTTTCAAACTCGAATGTTTTCTCCCCGTTGACATCCATCGGCGAGAAGATAACCTTACAATGACCGTACTGACCGCGACCACCGGACTGCTTTGCATACTTAGAATCGATGTTGACTTCCTTTGTAATACCTTCTTTGTAAGCAACCTGCGGCGCGCCGACATTCGCTTCCACCTTAAACTCTCTCAAAAGACGATCTACAATAATCTCAAGATGCAGCTCGCCCATACCTGCGATAATCGTCTGTCCAGTTTCCTCGTTTGTGGAAACACGGAACGTCGGATCCTCCTCCGCAAGCTTTGCCAAAGCCTCGCCCATCTTGTCCTGACCTGCCTTCGTCTTTGGCTCGATCGCAACATCGATAACCGGCTCCGGGAACTCCATAGACTCAAGGATAACCGGATGTTTTTCATCGCAGATTGTATCACCGGTCGTTGTCAGCTTAAAGCCAACTGCCGCTGCAATATCACCGGAATAAACTTTTTCAAGATCCTCTCTCTTGTTCGCATGCATCTGCAGAATACGACCAACGCGCTCTTTCTTGCCCTTTGTTGCATTGAGAACGTAAGAACCAGCATTCATCGTACCAGAGTACACACGGAAGAATGCAAGTTTGCCGACAAATGGATCTGCCATAATCTTGAATGCCAGTGCCGCAAATGGCTCTTCGTCCGACGATTTTCTGTGAACTTCGTTGCCGTCCTCGTCAACACCATTGATATCAGGGATATCCGTTGGGGCTGGCATATAGTCAATAACCGCATCCAAAAGCTTCTGCACACCTTTGTTTTTGTACGCAGAACCACAGCATACTGGAATGATAGAGCCGTTGATTGTCGCTACACGCAGCGCTTTCTTCAGCTGTTCTGTCGTTGGCTCATTGCCCTCAAGATAAATCTCAAGAAGTGAATCGTCTGTCTCTGAGATCTTCTCGATCATCTCTGATCTATACTGCTCCACTTCATCAACCATATCTTCCGGCACATCCTTGATCTCGATCTGGTCGCCCTTATCGTCAAGATAATAATATGCCTTCTGCTCAAACAAGTCGATAACACCCTTAAATGTATCCTCTTTGCCGATCGGCAGCTGGAGGGCTACAGGATTCTTTCCGAGTCTTGTTCTTATCATATTAATTACATTATAAAAGTTCGCGCCGGCAATGTCCATCTTATTGACAAAAGCCATACGCGGTACATTGTACTTATCAGCCTGACGCCATACTGTTTCGGACTGCGGCTCAACACCACCCTTTGCACAGAATACGCCGACAGCACCATCAAGCACACGCAGAGAACGCTCCACCTCGACAGTAAAGTCTACGTGTCCAGGAGTATCAATAATATTGATACGGTACTCTGGAGCACCAGCAATCTTTTTGTGCATATATTCCTGTGTCCAATGGCAGGTGGTTGCGGCTGATGTGATTGTGATACCTCTCTCCTGCTCCTGCGCCATCCAGTCCATTGTCGCAGTACCTTCGTGAGTATCACCAATCTTATGGTTTACACCGGTATAGTATAAGATACGCTCTGTCAGAGTGGTCTTACCTGCATCGATATGTGCCATAATACCGATATTTCTAGTTCTCTCTAATGGATATTCTCTCTCAGCCAAGGATTTTTCCTCCTATTTATAAGTTCCGCACAAGCCTTTTTGGCACCGATTACTAGAAAAAAGTTTTCGCTTGTTTTTCACACCGACTTTTTCCGGCGCCATCCAGGTTTATACTGTTTTAGCTCGGCTTATATACCAACAGTAAACATTACCAGCGGTAATGAGCAAACGCCTTGTTTGCATCTGCCATCTTGTGCATGTCTTCCTTTCTCTTCACTGCGTTGCCAGTGCCGGCAGCCGCATCGACAATCTCACCTGCAAGACGCTCAATCATAGTTTTTTCGCCTCTTTTGCGGGCAAACATTGTCATCCAGCGAAGAGCAAGAGCCTGACGCCTGTCTGGTCTTACCTCGATCGGCACCTGATAAGTTGCACCTCCGATACGGCGCGCCTTGACTTCGAGTACAGGCATAATGTTGTTTAATGCCTCCTCAAATACTTCCATCGGCTCCTTGCCAGTCTTTTCAGAAACCTGTTCAAATGCGCCGTATACGATTTTCTGAGCAGTTCCCTTCTTGCCGTCCAGCATAATATTGTTCACCAATTTGGTAACAATTTTGCTGTTGTAAATCGGATCTGCTAATACATCTCTTTTTTGTATATGTCCTTTACGTGGCACGTTGCTTCCCTCCTTAATATCGACCCGTGGTCACGGACCATTAATTCTACGGTACTCACATTACTGTGTTCATGCTTAGTTACTTCACTTCTATTATCAAACCGCACTCGCAGCCATCAAGAAACGAGTTTGTTTCGGAAATGAAAAATCAACCCTGCATTCATACAGCGAGCTGCATACCGGCAGCTATCCGCCCGGATATTTTATCCAGACACTTTTCGATGCAGTTTCGCGGGCAAAGCCGCAAGATGCATCCGCTTATCAATGGAGCAATTATTTTGCGTCCTTCGGTCTCTTTGCACCGTACTTGGAACGAGCCTGACGTCTTTTTGCAACGCCTGCGGTATCAAGTGTTCCACGAACGATATGGTATCTTGTACCTGGAAGGTCCTTAACACGACCACCGCGGATCAATACAACGCTGTGCTCCTGAAGGTTGTGTCCTTCTCCCGGAATATAGCTTGTCACCTCGATGCCGTTGGAAAGACGTACTCTGGCAATTTTACGAAGCGCTGAGTTCGGCTTTTTCGGGGTTGCTGTTCTAACTGCGGTACATACGCCTCTCTTCTGTGGGGACGCTGTATCGATTGCCCTCTTATTTAAGGAGTTGAAACCCTTTAACAGAGCCGGCGCTGTGGCTTTGTTTTCCACCGTCTGCCTTCCCTTCCTTACTAACTGGTTAAATGTAGGCATGAATCTTCCACCTCCTGATAAATTTACGCTCGTCAGACAAATTTGACTTCACAAACTGTTTTTGACAGTTTGCCTTTTTATGTCCTTGTCCGAGAACTGTTTCGCGGTTATGGCTGCTTATGCAGACTATGTCTGCTCCCACCGTGCCTTTTTGCACGGGAAAAACGCACATCTTATGCGCGCGAGTTTGATTATACTTGCGTTTTTCTGCATTGTCAAGGGCTTTTTGCACATTTTTAGAGGAAAATTATAAACGGTTATTTTTATTGACATCAATTACTCTGCAACAAACAATACTATATAATCTCTAATAATATAATTGCTTTAAAAACAGAAAACAAATTTTTTTGATCCAATGCATTTTTATGTGATTTAATTTTTTAGAAGTAATTTTAAAAAAATTTGTGATTAAAACGATTTTCCATTTTCAAAAATTTTACCCCGCCCTGAAAAACATTTCGAAAAATTTTTTCCAAAGCAGGGTATCCCCAAATTATTAAATTTCTTCTAATTTTATCATTTTTTCTGTGTTTTTCGCAATAAGTTCATCCATCATCTGCTGCATTTCCTGCGCAGTATAAAACTTGCTGCCTTCTTCATTCATATACTTCGCCCATACAGCTTTTTCTTTGTCAATATACAAGGAATCTCCCATTTTTACAGAATAATCAGGAACCCCATTATCTGTTTCCGATAAAAACTTCATAAATTGTTCCATATCAATTTTATCGTCCAAAAAATCTTTCCAAAAACTCTCATTGGAGGCGAAGCGCATATTCCAGTTCTGCGGAAACTGTTTGATCAGCTGCATTGTTTTTTCATACTGCTGCTTATTTTCAAAGTTGATTGACCACAATTCCTCCCCGCCCGCTTTGCGGCAGACAATTCCGTCTGGAGTATAACATGTAATATAACGGGTATCTTCTGCATCCTCTTTTCCTGCTGGATAGGTGCAGGATGTAAATTCTCCAGTAAGCAGCTTTGCATTCTGTTCTTCTATCTGCTGTTTTGTCTTTTCCTGCTGCTGCGCCCGTTTTTCATGCTCCTCACGCATACATGCACGAATTGCTTCCTGCAGTGCATCAAACTTTTCAAGAAGTTTATCCCATTCCTGTTCCGTAAAAGATACTGCTCCAATCTGGTAAGATGGTTTTGTTTCTCCTTTTTTAAATTTCTCATACAACTCATCCATCTTCTTTTTCAAAAATTCCCTAGCGTCTGTATCTTCCTCGTTTTTCGCTGTTTTTCTCGCTTCGTTCTTCAACCGTTTCACAAGATCTGCGAAGCTGGTTTTGGCTGTGTTTTCCGTTGATTTTTCTGTCTCTTCCCACACCTGTTTTGCAAATTCTGCGAAACTTGTTTTTGTTGTGTTTTCGAATGTTTGCTTTTCTTTTGTTCTGTAAGGATTTGTTTCTCTGTTTGATTGTACTGTTCCTACCATACTTCTCCTTTCTGCACCCCTTCTGTCGTTCCGGGCTGCAATGCTCTCCGAAAAAAGGTCCAAGCATTTTTCTTTTTTGTACACAAAAATAGCGTCATTCTCCCTTAAAGATAATCCATCCTGGAAAACGTGACGCCATCCTTTGCGTTTTTTCATTGGAAAAGCTTTCTTTATATAAAAAAACATTTTCCATACTTCGTTTATCGGTTCGTTTACAGCAAAATTTTAGTCTTTAAAAACGTTATTTCAATATTGTTTTCGTGGTATTTTCTATAATTTACTCTTGCAGATAACCACATAAAATCGTTGTTTAAGCTACATTACATTCAAGCCACTTAATCCCAGTTAATATCATTGTGGCTTACTGTTTCGCCTCATGCATATTCTTCATGTGCTGCTTGTATTGCCCGCACATCATCAGTTGCAACATCATCTGGCACAAACCTTTTTACGATCTCAAACACTAATATCTGCTCCTGCTCCGGGAGGCAGTCAATCATTTCTACAAGTTGATTTCTAATCGGTGACATCCTTTTACACCCCTTATATACTTCGCCTTCTAATATGTGCATATTATACATAATATTTCTATTGTCATCAATATTAGTAAATCTATTTCTATTGTTGTCAATATTTTTTCTTATCAACAAAGTTAAAAAATAAATTCATCTGCTTATATTCTGTTTAACTTTATAGAAAAAATCAATGAGCGCACTCCTTCTCTTTTCTAGCTGTTTACAAAATTTTTTATTTCCCTATCCCTTTGCAACTCCTTGATCTGCTCGATTGCCTGCTTTGCTACCTCTTTTTCCGAGGTTTCTTTATCTCCTCGTCGGAATCCCCCATACTCCGCAACTGTTATTCCCTTTTTCCGTGTCTTTCAGTCTGACCGCCTTATTCGCCGCTTTCATTCTCTCATTATTGATTTCCTTATTTGTTTTTTAAAGATGTATTTCTGCCACTATTGACAAAAAAATGTATTTGATATAAAATATTTCTAAACAAAGAAATTTAAAAGAATGTTCCTACTAAAAAACTTATATTACCGGACAATAATGTAAAATGTATTTTCAGAAAGGAGGTGTGGGCGTATGGTGTATTGGCCAAGAGTTATCGCAAAATCGCACAAGTTACTGTATTGTTGCTGATTTTGCTTACAGGAAGGGCTATCAATTTTGACAAGTTTAAAAAAAGCTATTTTTAAAAACACATGGTATATTACCTGCATTTTCATTGCATGTTCGGTTATTGCTAATCTAAGTATGGTACAAGTTGCGAAGTACGTCGAAAATATTATGTACCAATTAGGGAATCTTGAGTATAAAAATTTTCAAAAAACAGTTTTATCTGCTTGTATCTTGTGTATTCTCTACATTATATTTAACTTTGGTTATTGGTTTCTTTACAACTGCACAGTTATAAAAGCCGAAAAACTATCACTGGAATACACATACAGCCACTACTTGGTCAAAGATCTAAACTTCTTTTCCAACAAAGGAACTGGGGATATCGCGTATTCTATCACCTCTTTGTCCGCCGATGTAGGAAGTTATTACGCAACTTTTTGGTCGATGCTTTTCGTAAATATCATTACATTAACCATTCTATTTTTGACGATCGCTTCTTTTCATTTTCTGTTTTCTTTGTTTGTTGTACTTGGTATTGTGCTGCTTATTTTCTTTACTTCGTTTATTTCCAAAAAACTTGCGGATAAAACATCAATGTCAGAATCTTTAGCGGCAGATATAAACAATACGATAATTCAAAGTTTCCAAGGTATCTCTGTGATTAAAGTATTTCGCAGAGAAGCATATTTTGCGCAAAAATACCAAAAGGGACTGTCTTTGCAAAAATATAGAAACGATCTGATCCGAGATTTTTGGTATTCTTTCTATGTAGTGATCTACGATGCAATGACAATTATTTTTCCTTTAATTGTTTTGTTTGTGGGATTTCTTTCTCGAGAACGGAATTTGATTTTTATTGGCGCGGTAATCGCAATCTACTCCCTGATCGGCAATATGCAGGAACCGATACGCAACCTTGCCAGCTCCGTAACATATTATAAGGAAAATGCTTCGCGCGAAGAAAAACTTGGAAAAATTACAGAACAAAACTTTTGTGAGGAAGCTGCTGCAGAAATACAGAATATTGAAGTCCAGATAGATCATATGGAACTTGACGGACGAACTTTATTAAAAAATATTCAGTTTCAAGTACATTCTGGTGATGTAGTTTCCCTGCAAAGTTCCAGTGGCTGCGGAAAAAGCACTTTGTTAAAACAAATTCTTGGTTTTATCACCTGCAAAGGAATCCAATGTTACTATAATGGAACTTTGCAGAAAGAAATTCCAAACACTGCGCTGTTCGCAAATATCTCTCTTGTCGAACAAAAACCATTTTTATTTTCTGTAAGTATCAAGGAAAATATTCTGCTTGGAAACGATTTTGGAAAGGAACAATTAGACGAAGTAATCAAGGTATGCGCTCTGGAAGAAATGGTTCGTCAGTATGGTCTGGAAAAAGAAATTGACTGGAACGGCGGAAATGTCAGCGGAGGCGAAATGCAGCGAATCACAATAGCAAGAACCCTGATCCGAAAGCCAAAATTTCTGCTTCTCGATGAAATTACAGCTTCGCTTGATGCAAAAACTGCGGGATTGATTGCCAAAAATATTGTTGCTTTCACTAAAAAGTACAATATTGGAATTATTGCAGTTTCGCACAAAGATGAATTTATTCCGTTTTCCAATAAAAAAATTGTTTTCGGACAGGAAAATTAAATTGTACAAATTTACAAGTTCTTGATTTTAATTTACCTTATAAAAATTTATAATAAAATAAGAATATAGATTTAATATATCTTTTATTCAATATAAAATATTTATTATACAATTTTTATATTATAATTTTCCAAAAAACTTATAAGTTTCTGCTAAAACATAATGATCTCATTTTTTGCTGACTGCACCAGAGCAGCTGCATAAGGTACAAAAAAGACGAGTGAAACGCAAATTCTTTTTGCTCGTCTTTTTCCTTTTTATTATATTTTTGAATGTTACTCAGATATTTTATATTTACATTGATTTTTCTTGGCATCCGACTTTTTGACAAATCTACGCGCGGGGCAGCGGTAAGTTTGGGATATTTAGCCCCAAAGCTGATAACTACAGCAAAAATAAAGCCTCGGTCAGAATAGACAATTTATTCAATTTCCTGCTGATTGCAATCCAGAAGAATAGGGAACCCATTGATATCATTGCTGTCTGGAATAATAAAACGCAGATCAGCTTTACATTTCTCGCAGTCTTTTTTATATTCTATCATAGCGAGCGTGTTTTTTCTACTGTGGGGACGCACCACCAGAGCCACTATATAAAAATACACGAAAACAAAAGCAATGATAAAATTCAAGACCATCTAACGCTTTACAAGCAGTTATCCAAAAAAGTTTGCCTTACAAAATTTTGCTTTCTACAGAACCAGAAAATCCAAAAAAATATTGAAGAATAAATATAGAACCGCTATAATAACCACAGGCAATTCTATATCGTTAAATGGTACAGCCGTGCAAAAAAGAGACAGAAACTATATTAGACTATTTATCTTGTTTCATGATTATCACAAAAATACATAATAATTTATTTTATAAATAATATATTTTTATAATTATTAATACTAAAATATTATATTTTGTATAAACTATTATACTTTTAGCATAAAATGTTTTAAGATAAAAACAGGAAAGAGGGAACATTAATTTTGGAATTTATAGTTTAAGTGTCACAAAATCTGAACAGGTTAAAATGCTGCTTACGCAGCGGAATGGAGGAAAAATGGAAAATTCAGAGAAATCAAAAAATCCCAAAAAACTTAAAACAAAACATAGGATTCTCACTGTCTCATTTGGTCTAATTCTATTCTTGACAGGACTATCATTAGGCTCTATCATCTCAAAGCAGCATTCTAATAATATACCTGCTGACAATGCAAATTCGTCCTTTGCAGATTCGAAACAAAACACAGGTTCAGACAAGCCGGAAGATTCCAAAAATAACTCCGATATCAACAGCCCGGACAATTCCAGGCAAGACTCCGATACCAACTCGGACGGTTCCAAGCAGCCTGTTGATTCGGAGCAAAACTCAGACTTAGACAAGCCAGAAGATTCCAAAAATAACACTGATATCAACAGCCCGGACGGTTCCAAGCAGCCTGTTGATTCGGAGCAAAACTCAGACTTAGACAAGCCAGAAGATTCCAAAAATAACACCGATATCAACAGCCCGGATGGTTCCAAGCAGCCTGTTGATTCGGAGCAAAACTCAGACTTAGACAAGCTGGAAGATTCCAAAAATAACTCCGATATCAACAGTTCTGATAATTCCAAACAAGACTCTGATATCAACAGCCCTGACAATTCCAGGCAAGACTCTGATATCAACTCGGATGGTTCCAAGCAGCCTGTTGATTCGGAGCAACCTGATCCTCCCGACCATTCAAATATAGAAACCAAACCAACTCCATCTCCAAAGCCTTCTTCCGCGCCAAAACCAACAAAACAACCAGCAGCTTTGACAACACCGATTCCTTCCAAAAAGCCAGCGTCGGCAACTTCCGCTCAAAACAGCAGTGTATCTTCAAATGGGCAATTAAAAGTTATTGGCACCAATCTGTGTAATTCTGATGATAACCCGATTGTTCTTCACGGCATCAGCACGGCTGGTATTGCATGGTTTCCAGATCTTGCCACAAAGGAATTTATGCAAACTCTGCATGATGAATGGGCAACCACAGTCTTTCGCATTGCCATGTACTCTTTTGAAGGAAACGACAGCTACATCAATAATCCTGAATGGAATAAGAAAAAAGTATGCAGTCTAATTGATGCGGCAATCGAGCTTGATCAGTATGTTATTGTTGACTGGCATATCCTTGCGGACGGAAATCCACAAACATATCAAAAACAAGCGATTGAATTTTTTACTTATATTGCTTCTCGTTATGCCAAAGTTCCAAATATTCTTTATGAAATCTGTAATGAACCGAATGGAGGTGTAAGTTGGAGCAATAATATCAAACCTTATGCCGAAGCGGTGATCCCGGTAATTCGGGAATACTCCCCAGAAGCCGTTATCCTTGTCGGCACGCCAACGTGGAGTCAGGACGTTGATGCAGCTGCGGCGGATCCGCTTTCTTTCGATAATGTTATGTACTCACTGCATTTTTACGCAGGTACACACAAACAATGGCTGCGCGATAAAGCCAATACTGCGCTGAAAAAAGGTCTGCCTCTGTTTGTGACCGAGTGGGGTACTACCGACGCTTCCGGCAACGGTGCAGTTGATAAAGCATCCACATTGGAATGGCTTGACTTTCTTGATCAGAATCAAATTAGCTGGTGCAACTGGTCGCTGTGCAACAAAGCGGAATCTTCTGCATTGCTCAAACCATCCGCGGGAACAACAGGAGCAATTCCAGAATCCTCACTAACCGAATCTGGTGCTTTTGTCAAAGAACAGCTTCTTGCGCGTGCGGGTTCCAACCCTTCCGACAATACAGAGAAAGACACGGACAAAAACACAAACTCCAAACCTTCCGACAATGCAGAAAAAGACACCGACAAAAACACCAACTCCACCCCTTCCGACAATGCAGAGAAAGACACCGACAAAAACACCAACTCCAATCCTTCCGATCATGTAACGCAAGGTGGTCTTATGCTTTATTCTTATAATGAGAATCGAGATGTGTCTACCAACACATTATCACCGCGCTTTCAGTTAAAAAATACTTCGGATCATGAAATTGATCTTCATGCGGTTTCTTTTCGCTATTATTACACGCCGGAATCGGATGTAGAACAAAATTTCTGGTGTGATTACGCTGATATCAACGGGGGCAGTTACCGCGCGATCACAGATTTTATCACAGCAGAATTCCATTCGGGTACGAACTCTTATATGGAAATTTCTTTTACCGAAAATGCTGGAACATTGTCGCCGGGAGAGACCGCAACTTTGCAGGTGCGTATTACAAATGCTGATTGGAGCAACTATGACCAATCAAACGACGCTTCCTTTAACACAGATTCCAGCAGTTACCTTTTTACTGAAGAAATCAAATAAAATGTGCGATATTTCCAAAAAGTTTTTGTTCCTTTCTGTCGATGGCTGTGCTATAATGTTATCCAGTGTCTTTTTATCAGGGGAGGCTTGACAATGGAAGAGCAAAGCACAATATTTGAAACGCGCCTGAAAGAACTTATCACATTTGCAAATGGAAACAAGGGCGTGATTGACAACGACAAAGTCAATGACTTTTTTAAGGAAATGAATCTGAGCATCGCACAGATTGACCGTATGTATGAATATTTAGAAGCAAATAATATTACTGTTTTAAGCACATCAGAGGATGAGCCGGACGATGATGCTTTGCTCGAATTGGATGATGACGATATTGTGTTGGAAGCAGAAGATTTATCCGCCATTGCCAATGCCATGGCAGACGATCCAGTAAAACAATATTTAAAAGAAATCGGCGGATATCCCCTTCTTTCTTTGGATGAAGAGATACTGTTGGCCAGACGCATTGAAAAAGGTGATAAAGAAGCAAAACGCATGTTGGCAGAATCAAACTTGCGCCTTGTTGTCAGCATTGCGAAACGCTATGTCGGTCGCGGTCTTTCTTTTCTTGATCTGATTCAAGAAGGAAATCTCGGTTTGATCAAAGCGGTTGATAAATTTGATTACAACAAAGGATATAAATTCAGTACCTATGCAACTTGGTGGATTCGTCAGGCGATCACGCGCTCCATCGCAGATCAGTCCCGCACAATCCGCATTCCAGTTCACATGTCGGAGATTATCAACAAAACTTACCGTGTATCGCGCTCGCTCCTTCAGGAATTTGGGCGTGAACCTACGGAAATAGAACTTGCAGATGCCTTAAATCTTCCAGTCGAAAAAGTCCGGGAAATTTTAAAAGTATCTGCTGACCCAATTTCTCTTGACACTACAATCGGTGAGGAGGACGACAGTCACCTCGGTGATTTTATCAAAGATGAAACGGTGGTCGGTCCGGAAGAAGCTGCTTCTTACTCCATGCTTCAAGACCAGATCGCAAGACTTTTAGAAACATTGACGGATCGGGAACAGCGTGTTCTTATTTTGCGTTTTGGTCTAAAAGACGGCCGAAGCCGGACTTTGGAGGAAGTTGGCAAGGAATTTAATGTAACAAGAGAGCGCATCCGCCAGATTGAGGCAAAAGCGCTTCGAAAACTGCGCCATCCAAGCCGCGCTCGAATGCTGAAAGGTTATGATATCGGCTGACCGCGGATGTTTCGACCGTACCTTACTTCTGATGCAAACATGAAAAATATATTTATCGGAAAAATAATCTTCCATTCGAACTGCTGTCGAATTACAGAACGATGCAAAAACTTTATTATATAATACGTACCAGATCGCATATAATTTATTGGGTACTAAAGTAACCCTATAGTGAATAACAACAGATCTTTTGTTAAAAAAGAAAGGAGAACAGCACTCCTCCCACCGCTGAAAGGTAGTAGGTTTCTGTGCCTGTTGGAATTTTATGAAACGAATCGCGTTAATGTTTTTGCGCAGCTTTTTTGTATTGCCCTATTACTTGTTTCGTCTTTTCCAGCTGTGCAATATTGAAAAGTATGATAATTATACTCGGTATGGTTTTCTTCGCAAAATCACACCGAAAATTATCAAGCGGGGCCGCGTCCATGTAGAATGTCATGGCGTTGAAAATATCCCAAAAGAGACGGGATATATTATTTTTCCAAATCACCAAGGTTTGTTTGACGCTCTCGCATTTTTACAGACGCATGAGCGTCCGTTTGTCACTGTAATGAAAAAAGAGGTAAAAGATATTTTCCTATTGCGCAACGTAATTTGTTTGCTTCAGGCAGAAATTATCGACCGCGAAGATATTCGTCAATCTATGACGGTAATTAAAAATATGACAAACCGCGTAAAAAACGGAGAAAATTTTATTATTTTTGCCGAGGGAACAAGAAGTCGTGAAGGGAACCAAGTCGGTGAATTTAAAGGCGGCAGCTTTAAAAGCGCAATCAATGCAAAATGTCCGATTGTTCCAGCAGTTTTAATTGATTCTTACAAAGCATTTGACACCAATTCCATCAAAAAACTAACTGTTCACCTTTTCTATTTGAAACCTCTGTGTTACGATGACTACAAAGATATGAAATCAACGGAAATTGCAGAACTTGTACAAAACCGTATCCAGACTGTGATTGATGACTTTGAAAAAACACTGCCGGAAAAGAAAGATTTTACAGAAGAAAACGAACTAAAATAGTTTCTATAATATATAATTTTCTTTTTGCATCTGTGTGCAATCAAGTAGGGAAGGTTTGCCTTCCCTACTCGCCGCGCAACCTGCATAATTCCACTGCACGGGTTTGCGCATAAAAAGTATAAGGCTGCTGCAATTTGCAGCAGCCTTATCTTTTACCGTTCCAGCTGATATAAATTGTCATCATGTACAAAATTTGTTGCGTTATACAGTACAAGAATATCTGTAATACCATAATTTTCTATTATCATAGAAACCGGCATTTTATTGTAGCGAAAATCCACCATAATAACTTCATCATAATCCTGTGCTAGAAATGGCACAAACGTATGAGCATAGGAATCTTTGATGACAAGTAATTTTTTTTCAGTTTTTTTCTGCCCTTGCTGCTGAATCTGTGTAAGTGCATGATTTCCGTCCAAATATACCATATATTTATCTTTTTCAGAAAGCCGTTTCATAGAAAACATTGATTTTTGAGGCTTGCCATCCATATCATACTCAACACGGTACGACCTTTCATCCTCATAAAGCAATACCGTATCCGCAGGCATTTGAATATTTACTTTAGAATAAAGAGTTCCGTAAAACTCTTCGCTGCCTGTACTAATCTTATAATCCTCCTGCTCTCTCACTGGAATTTTCTGTGCCTGCGCCCATGCACGGTACGCATAATACGCTCCAAGTGCTGTCCAGTGATGATCGGTTTTATAATAAAGATATTCATCCTTATGCTGCATCAACTCTTCTCTTGTATCGATAAAATTGTCGCCAAGCATGGCGGCTACACGATCAAGCAGCGCTTCCTGATCGTACTCTGATGTAAACGGCGGCAGTTTGTCCGCAAGAATGTCCGCCGCTGTCGGCACAAGCATTGCATAAACATTTGTATCACCAAGCAGCTCACTGTATTTTTTTATAAATGCATCCAGGCGCGCAATATTTTTTTCTTCCTGTTCTGCATCGATGGAACTGGCATCTGTGCGCGTAATCAGATAGTCATCCTCTGCAAAATAAACTCCATTGATATCTGTTTTGCCGAGCAATAATTCTGTTCTTGTTTTTACACTGATCCAAGTATCTCTTCCAATAAATTGATCTGTAAGATACGCTTCATATTTTGTTGTAAATTTTTCCTTGTCCTCCTTGGCAAACAGACTTGCAAGGGAAAATTTGGGCTTCTGCGCCAGCGCGCGGTTTTCGCTTTCTGAGCGCGCTTTTACCGGCACAAAAAAGCCTGCGATTGTAATGCCAAAAACAAGTGCAAGAAAAATACCTGTTACAGCTTTGCTGCCAAAATTTTTTGGAGTATCTTTCTGTTCCATAAGCTCCTCCCTAATCTACCATCTAAAATCTGAAATATAAAAATGGATTGTATGTCGCATCTACCAGATACCCTACCGAAACCAGGAAAATTCCTGCGACAAACATCATCTTCGCCACTGTTGTCGCTCTTGGATACTCCGCCGAAAACAGCTTTTCCATCAAACGCTTTGGCACACTTGTTGAGGCAAATATTAAAATCACCAACATTACTGCATAATTTCTTAAAAGATACAGGGTCTGCGTATCGACAAAGCCTGCTGCCCCTGGTATAAACATAGATTTCAGATAACTTCCCACTCTCGTTAAATCATCAAATCCAAACAGCACAAAGCTCACCCACACGAGAAATAACGTGTATATATGTGAAACAAAATCAGGAAGTTTTTTTAGTATATTTGCAAGGAAAAACTTCTCAATTACAAGAAATACGCCAAAATATACGCCCCACAGCACAAAATTCCAGCTTGCGCCATGCCAAAAACCAGTCAGCAGCCAGACAACAGCAATATTTCGAACCTGTTTCGGCAGGCTGACGCGGTTGCCGCCAAGCGGAATATACACATACTCCCGAAACCAGCTTCCAAGAGAGATATGCCATCTTCTCCAAAACTCGGTAATACTTTTTGATACAAACGGATAATTAAAGTTCTCCAGAAAATGAAACCCAAACATCCGGCCAAGACCGATCGCCATATCGGAATAACCTGAAAAATCAAAATACACCTGAAAACAATAAGCGGTAATTCCAAGCCATGCAGCAAGCACCGAAGTCTGCGCGGGTGCCATTGTGCTGACGGTATCCCAAAGCAGCCCGATATTATTTGCCAGCAACACTTTCTTGCCAAGTCCGCACATAAATTTCATTACGCCGGAAGCGAACAGATCCATGCTCTCACTGCGGTGATCGAGTTCCTCCGCCACCGTTTTATACTGTACAATCGGTCCGGCAATCAACTGTGGAAACAACGCGACATAAGCGCCAAATGAGATAATATTTCTTTGTACTTTGGCCTGTCCGCGATAGATATCTACTGTATAGGACATCGTTTGAAATGTGTAAAATGAGATTCCAATTGGCAGTGCCAGCTTAAGCAGCGGAATTTCCGTGCCAAATAAATTATTGATGTTTCCAAGCAGAAAATCTGCATACTTAAAAAATCCCAGCAGAGCAAGATTGATTACCATGGACTCAATCACAAAGTACTTTGCCCTCGCTCGATTCCCCTTTTTTAAATTGGAATCAACCAGCCAGCCATGCGTATAATCCACCACGGTAGAAAAAATCATCAGCACAACATAAATTGGTTCACCCCAAGAGTAAAATATAAGACTTACAACAAACAGAATTGCATTTCTGATATTTTTTGGCGCAATAAAATACAAAATCAGCACAATCGGCAAAAATCGAAATAAATACACAAGACTGCTGAATACCATAGCTCCTCACATTCTTCCGCCGGTCGGCGGCCTTATACTCGAAAGGAAACCTTAAATTCCCCAATTATTTCAAATATAACATGCCAGGAAATCAGAAAATTTATTCTGTATTTCCTTGCGAAAATATACTTCCTCCCGCATTATAAAACAATCCATCGTCCTTTTTTATATAAAGTTCATTGGCGTCTTGAAGAAAAAAATCTTTCTTGCCAACAGGCAGCAAAACAATTACCTCATCCCCCGTTTCAAGCCCTGCATCAAAATCCAAAGATACTGTAACTCTGTCTTTCCCTTCTACATCAAGAACAAGAATCCCTACGGTTTCACCTGGTTTTCTATATTCTGCAACTGTGCCATACACAGTCTCTTCCATTCCTACAGTTCGTATTTTAGGTATATTTCCAGTCTCAATATCTGCTGACAATGGTTCAATATAATTGGTTGGCTCAACTTTATTGTCCCCTGCATTGCCGCCGCGCCTTCCATAAATAAAAGCTGTTCCTGCCAGCAAAAACACACACGCTGCCGCAGGAAGCCATCTCCACCCATAAGCCGGGTGTTTTTTTATTTCTTCTTCCTTCTCTTTTCTGAGCTGTTCCTCCGCTTTTTGATAGATCCCCGCAATAAATTCCTTATCGCTCTTCATCGCTACACCCCATTTTCTGCTTCAACCTCTTCCTTGCTCTGTAAACAAGTATCTTAATCTGTCCCTCAGACTTTCCCAGCACTTTTGCCGCATCTGCGTAAGAAACACCCTCCAGATCAATCAGATACAAAATATGTTCATATTCCGGCTTAAGCGTTTTCATAATTCGGTACAGTTCTCTTTTTTCTTCTTCCTGAATTACCTTTTCTTCCAACAACAGAGAGTCCGCGCGAACTGCATCGGTTTCTTCCCACTCCCCAATTAAGGTAAGTTTTGCATTTTTCCGAATATAATCTACCGCTTTATTATGCCCTATTGTATAAATATATGTTTTAAATGAGGAATCTGTTCGAAAACGCTCTGGATGTAAAAAAACCTCAACAAACGTATCCTGCGCCAAATCCTCAGCCTGGTACACGTCCTTTACATATCTCGCAATAAATTGAATCAAGCAGTCCTTATAACGGAGGACAAGGCGCTCAAAACCCGCCTTGTCTCCAGAAAGGAACTGCTCATAATCCAGCTTGTCTTGCTGCTCCATACGGAACTCCATCCTTCCTTCCATTTTTCAGGCTGTTGCAGCAATTATCGCCTTGCTGTAACAAATCTGAACTGTTACTCCCAACCATCATACCACAGAAAGGAAGGTATTTCCAGACAAACTTAAATAACCCTCATACGGTACGCCGCGGCTCCCACCCCAAAGAACCGCCGAACATTCTATATATACTCCCATCTTGCAAATCACCTATTTTGCAGATTCGGACACAAAAATCTATAAAAGTATTCTGCAGATCCGATTCTGCCGCAACTCTTTATCATATTCGGAAGCTGTTTATTACTCCTGAGTTTTTGCGATATAGTTCGCAGAACCTTTCATTGTGCCTTCTGCCTCCGGCACTGGCTCCTCAAATGTGAATTCTATAACATCGCCAACCGCAAAATTCTCAATACCGCCCTCCGCATAGAAATATTCGCTGAACGTGCATTCAAATGTGTAAGTCTTTTCTTCCTCTGTATATTCTACTGTAATTGCATCTTCTGAAAGCTCTTTAATCACAGCATTGTCTAAGCGAGAAAACTTGCGCACAAGCACAACTTCTTCAATGGACGGATCAAACTTCCGAAGGAATACATTTTCAGCATAGTTCGCAATATCCGGCTCACCGATAATCAAAAATACATACCGTCCCTGTACAACAACCTTGTTGTTCTCCACAAGTTCCAGCTGAGCCGGAAGATAACTGCCCCACTGCTCTTTCAATGCTGCGATCCTCTGATTTACCCCATCGACAACCGCCTGCACATCATCCTCAGAAACAGCTTTAAATGCAGCAAATTCTGTTGCTGTTACATTCATCATCGGAATTCGGATATCAAACTCCTCCACTTTGGAAGCGTCAATCTTATAAAGTTCCGTAAGCTCCGTTTCGGATCCTTCTGCCAGCGCTGGCAGCTGATCTGCTGTGCGTTCAAAAATTCCATTTAACATTTCCTTTACACTGAAATCCTCAAATTGAGACGGAGCTTCTGACGGTGCCTCCGACGGCTGCTGAGCTTCAACGGAAGGGGTAGGTGAAGGGGTAGGTGTATCCTCCTCTTTATCCTTGCCTCCGCATGCGGTCATTGAAAGTGCCATGGTACCTGCAAGCATCATACATAAAAATTTCTTCCTCATATTTTTCTCTCCTTTTCCATAATCCGGGCGTCTCTCCCAATCGCCCGCCAACACCGCTGATACAGCGGCTTGTTTTTGTTTTACATCTATTATTCGCAAATAATTATAAAAAGTTACACCCAAATTAAAAAATTTTTTTAAGCACGAAGTTTGACCTTTAAAATTGGTAAAACTGGTAAAAACTGTTGCCTCAATCTATACGGTATGGCGTAACAGCAGATCAGGCAACTGCAATTTTGTGGTATCAAAAGACAGAAGAAACCGGAAATACAAAAGCGGCAGCTGTTAAAAGGACTGTCGCACGGAAACGCAACAGTCCTTTATTTTACTTAAGTCTATTTATACATTCTGCACACTCTAATTACCAGAACTTATCATCCAGCAATTCTTTTACTTCCTTCTCGGTCATATAAGAAACGCCTGTAATTTCACCATCTCTATTACGGTTAATTTTAATACTTATTGTTCCTTTTGGATTTACTCCCAACTTATAAAAAGAACTGTCTGGTTTATGATCCAGAAAAACATTTACCAGTTTTCCCTGGTAATAGTATGATTTACCATTACATATAATACCGTATACAGTATAATCCTCCTCATCGTCGTCCCAATCATCATCCCAGTCCTCATCATCCCAATCGTCATCCCAGTCCTCATCGTCCCAATCGTCATCCCAGTCCTCATCGTCCCAATCATCATCCCAGTCCTCATCGTCCCAATCGTCATCCCAGTCCTCATCGTCCCAATCGTCATCCCAGTCCTCATCATCCCAATCGTCATCCCAGTCCTCATCGTCCCAATCATCATCCCAGTCCTCATCATTTAAATCAAAGTCACAATTTTTATCGTCAGACCGTTTCACTTCAATATTTATTGGTCCATAATTACTTAAAATCAATCGTGGCGTTTTGTTTCCAACACAGTAAATTGCCGACCAGTCCTCTGGACGATTTACATACCCTGGTCCGCAATCTGTCGTATCCAGATAAAGATTTTTTGGTTCCTTATTAAAATACAGATCAATTGGTCCATTCTTTACTGTTGCTGTAATATCTTTTAAAATAGTATCTGCCTCAATATAAAGCGGACCGGAAATAATATCAATATTATATACTCCTCGTGATATTTCTTGATCGATCAAGGAAAAACCTGCTTGATTTGACGTAACATAAACAGGAGCATTAAAATCCTGCGTATGTAAAATAATCTGATCTAATACTATATCAAATGTCTTATATACAGCATTTGGTATATAAATACAAATAATATTTTTAGGTTCCTTGCCAAAACTTACACTCAGACCATTTGGAGCAGTGTTTTTTATTGTAATCTGCATAATATCATCTATAACATTTGTATTTACACTGCAATTTTCTGGATGATCCATATTTTGATATTCAAATCTGACTTTAGATTCACTGGTTCGAACAAGAGAAACTCCAACTGGTCCTTCCCCGTTAATCAATATACCGCTGAAATCAACATCAACATACTGTGAGGAAGAAATCTTTGTTTTCGGCAATTTGCCGGAAGAAGAATCTGTAATATCAGCAGCATAAACTCCAACAAAAGATGCTCCAAAAATAATGCATAACGTCAAAACTCCCGTCAAAGCGCGAATCGCTCTTGATTTTTTCTTAAAATTCACAATAGCACCTAACCTTTCTTTTAATAACCGCTTATTTTTATTTAGAGCGACAGCGCCGAAAGATTCCTTGTATTTTCCGACTGCCGCCATAGCATCAAGCAACGTCTCTCCATAATCTTTGGCATTGACATACCCTATTTTTTCAACAACTGCTTCATCACAAGAAAATTCGCACGCCCTCGTAATTTCCCGACTCATAAAATGTACCGCAGGATTAAACCAGTGCAGACATATTGTAACCTGCGTCAGCCATTTATAAAGCAAATCCTTGCGCTTATAATGAATCAATTCATGCAGTATAATATACGAAAAATCTTTCTGGGAAACATTTGTGCTTGGCAGTACGATACACGGATGAAAAAATCCGACAAGCAGCGGCGAAGAAACAAGAGGATTGACGCAAAGTTCTATCGGCTTTTTTATACCAACTTTTTTTGCAGTGATAAAAAACTGATCTAAAATTTTCATATCAGAAACAGGCGTTAATCCAGCATTGATATATCGCATAAAACTCTGGTAGATCGTTATTTTTCGTATCAGAAGTGCTGCTGCAATAATCAGCCAAATAACCTGTATTTTCTTTATAAGGAATAACGTAATTTTTTGAATTGGAGAGTCCAACGGCAAAGAATGTTCTAACCGATCGTCTGTTTTTTTCTCGCTCTGATCAAAATAAACAGCAGAATCAGAAATATTTTCCGGCTGGCGGGAAGAGATTTGCTGCTCGGAAAAGGAATTAACGATTGCCTGATAGTACTTTCCCATAAAATTTATGCTTGGTTCAAAAGGAATGAGCAGCCGCAAAATAACAATAATCCAAATATAATACTGCCACTGTCTGCTGATTTTATCTTTTAAAAATCTCTTTCCAAAAAGCAGCACCAAAATCAGCAAAGCACCGGAAAAGGACATCGACAGAAATATTTTTAAAGTTGCATTCACTATTCTTCTTTTCCTTTCTCCAATAATTTTTTCAATTCTTTATATTCTTCATCCGTCAATAAATCACCGGAAATCAGATTTGAGACAAGTTCTTTTACATTTCCTTCATAAACTTTATCTAAAAAATTTTTTGTCTGCGTCGTCTGATATTCTGTCTCAGAAACAAGCGCAGTATATTCGTTGCGCCGTCCGATTCTCTTTGCTTTTAAAAATTCCTTGTTCATTAACCTTGATAAAAGAACAATCAATGTATTTTTTTGACAAGGTTTTCCCCTAGCTGCCAGCTCCTCCATAATATACGGAAACAATGTTACTTCCTGCGGGTTTTCCCAGATAATTTTCATAATTTCAAGTTCAGAATCCGAAATCTGCTGCATTTTAAATCCCCTTTCTTTACAACAAAAAACTTTAATTTGCCGCCTGCCATTCCATTTTACAAGAACATCCAGCTTTTATATAATGTATAACACGTTGTTATCTTTTATAGAATAACATGTTGTTATACTTTTTGTCAAGATATTATTGCAAAAAGAAAAGGCAGACGCTTTGAGGGGAGCGTCTGCCTTTTTGAGTTGTAAGCATGGTGCGTTTTATTGAATCTGTATCCATTCTAATGTTGTAAGAGCAATGAAACCGGCAGCTTTTAAAATTTTCTTATGCAAAAACAAACCGAAATGCTTTAAAGTCAAAATCGCTTCCCGGCAGAAATGCAAACGAGACATTGCACTTTCCTTCGATTCCACTCAACACAAACGTGCGGGATCGATAGTCCTCCGCTTTCTCAAATTCCGCCAAAACTCTTGTTTTGGTATCTCCGTCAAAAATAATATGAATGCTGTTGTGCGGCAGTTTTGACCGCCCGGTAATCTCAATTTTTACCGGCATTTCTTTTGTAAAATCAAATTCACCGAAATTCAGCATAACATTATTGCCTATTCCTGTAACCGCATCCTCCTCGCGCGCAAATTTATCCCCATAGATACTTTCGGCATCCAGCGCGCATATTTCTGACAGCTCCCTCTGGGGCTTTTTAAAAATAAACCCTTGTACCTGGAAGCCATCCCCAGATTCCATAACAATGGTATGTATTCCTTTTAATACCTTTGTCAGCTGGAATGTGTTTGGAATGTAAGTCAGCCATTGCGGCTGTTCATGATATATAAAATCTCCGATCAGCTCACCGCCCTGACCTGGAATTCCATCGTAAAAACGCAGCTTCACCGGAGTTGTGCAATTTGCAAAAATCGGCACTGTGACTGTATCGCTTCCATCTTTGCCAAAATCGACATTCTCAAAACCAAACCAGCTATTCCCATAAGAAAAACTTGCCCCGCGCTCAATCCCGTTGCCTATATTTCCGCTCTGTACAGTGAACAAACCTCCTGTAACAAACTTATAAGGATCAAATACCGCCGCGCCGACACCGTCGCCTTTTAACGGCAGCACGGAGATTATATGGTATTTGTCTGTTCCATTTTTGCAGAGCGCGCGAAGATAAAATTCCCCGTCGCCGTTGCATTTTACTTTGACCTGTCCATCTTTGCAAGATACGATTTCTGCAAGATTTGAGCGAATTCCAAGAACGGTTGTAATTCGGTATTCCATCTCCTTGGCATAAGAGGCATTTTCCGGGCTTACTTTCACCTGGAATACAGCTTCTTTTTGATCTGCTGTAAATATTCTGGTTCCGCCTGCAAAGGAAATCTTTCGCACTGGAATATCGTTTTCCTCCTCCGGGCATTCCGCAGGTCTGTGAGTATTTTCCTCCAGCGCAGAAATCCCAGCCTCAATCTCAGCTTTTACCGCGTGCAGCACAAGACTGCTCTCTGGAATCCCCGGTGAAGAAACTTTGACTGTCGCATCTCCCTCTTCTGTTTTTGCGGCAATAATTGCAAGAAGTTTTCCAGAAAACAGCCTTCTTGAAGTACCTTTATACTGTTCATAGTCCGTGGAATCGCCGTTGTCAAGCCCCACAAGCCGCCCTGCACCTGATACAGTGACAAACACACGGTTGTTGGCGTTTGCGACAAATGTATCATCTTTATCCAAAGCAGAAATCTCAACAAAAACCAAATCGGTTCCGTTGGCGGCAAATTCGTTTTTATCTGCAAGAAGCTCAAGCTTTGCTGTATCCCCAAAAGAACGTTTGCTGTCGCGCGCAATTTCTTTTCCGTCTTCATCATAAGCGACAGCGACAAGTTCCCCTGGCTTGTATTCCAAGATTGTATCCAATGTAAGCTTTGTTCCATGGAGATGGTCAATCTCCTGTTCGGCAACTTTTTCTCCCTCGAAAAAAAGTACTGCCTTCGGTGCGTTCGTTGTGACGCGCACATCAATCTTCTGCCCTTCAAGAAAATCCCAGTGCGGAAAAATATGAATAAACGGAGATTTTTTATAGTCCGTCCACTCCGCGCGGAAAATATAAGCGCTGTCCTTTGCAAAACCCGCTGTGTCAATCTGCCCAAAATAACTGTTTTTTGTAGTGTAAGGAGTAGGCTCGCCGATATAATCAAACCCTGTCCAGATAAACTGACCCGCGCAGAATTCAGCGTCCCTGTCCGGGATAATACATGCTTCGGTATTTTTTGCCGCCCATCCTGTCGTGCTGTTGCCAAGAGAAGAACACTGTTCATCATCGTCCGCGAGAACCGACTGCGAGAGCGGAAAATGATAAATTCCCCTGCTCTGCACCACGGAGGAAGTCTCGCTGCCATAAATCATCCAGTCCGGGTGTTTTTTATGATGCTCGTCGTAAAGCCGCTCTGCATAATTATAACCCGCCAGTTTTACAATATCTGCGCACTTTTGTGCATTTTCCCACTGCATATAGTTGGAACCAATGGTAATATAACCGTTTGCCCGCGGATCATGCTCGCGCACAAGCCCCACAAGCATCGAGGCAATTTCCTGCCCGCGTTCATCTGCGTGGGTATCATAAATTTCATTTCCAATGCTCCAGCCAATCAAACTTGGATGATTGCGGTCGCGGCGAACCCAGGAAGCCACATCTCTTGTAATCCATTCGCCAAAGAAACGCGCATAATCATACTCTGTCTTACTTTTCTCCCACATATCAAAACCTTCGGAAAGTATTAAAAAGCCCATTTCATCCGCCAGTTCCATCCATTCAACCGCCGGCATATTATGGCTTGTCCGAATTGCGTTTATTCCAATTTCCCGAAGTTTATTTAATTTGCGGCAAATCGCAGCGCGGTTTACTGCGGCACCCAGCGCGCCAAGATCATGATGCTCACAGCAGCCATGCAGTTTAACATGTCTGCCATTTAAGAAAAATCCATGATCTGTTGTAAATTCTGCTGTTCGGAATCCAAATTTGCATTCCTCCCGATCCACTACATTGCCATTTCTTAACAATTCACATACACAAGTGTATAATTTAGGATTATTGATATCCCACAAAACAGGATTCTCGATCTTTAATGTATCTGTGTTTACCGAATAAGCACAGCCGCTTCTTCGAATCATACCTGGCATTCTGCTTTTATGAAATGCACAGCAAAGCGACTCCACACTTGCAATTTCTCTATCTCCATCCATGACCGTGCGCCGAATGGATAATTCTCCGACGAAAACATCCTCCGGTCGTTCCGCTTCCACAGTAATTACTGCTGTCCCATCCATCCCCGCGCTGATATAAATACCGTCGCTTACGATATGACAGTCCTGATACTCCACAAGCCATACGCGCCGATAAATACCTGCGCCGGAATACCAGCGGGAATTTGGACTCCGATAATCCACGCGCACCGAAATCTCATTTTCCCCATCCAAAAGCAGATTTGTAATATTGTATTCAAACGTGGAATACCCGTACTTCCACTCGCCCGCAAGCGCGCCGTTGACATAAACTTTACTGTCCATATAAACGCCCTCAAACCGAATGGCAACCTGCTTTCCCGGAATCTTTTTTATCTCAAGTTTTCTTCGGTACCATCCAGTCGAAGTTTCATATAAATCACGGGTATTATAAATCAGCCAATCATGCGGAAGATCCACCTGCTTCCATTCCAAAGCGTTCTGATATTCTGTTCCAATCGGATTTTTTGAAAATTCCCAACAATCGCAAATCAATTTTTTTAAAGCCATAGTTCCTCTCATTCCGCCGCGCAAATTTCAATGATTTATTATTAATTTTGAAAAATATCGTATTTGTTTGATGTTTCAGTGACATACTCCCACCGCCTATGCCATGCATAGAGGCAGGGGCTTCTCGTTCGAGGAATCCATTGATTACAGCATAAGCGAGCGAACCCCGTG
>CAMUAR010000027.1 GCA_947086895.1 uncultured Lachnospiraceae bacterium
ATAATTACTGGATCTGTAGCCGCTTTTTACTTTCACAAGTGTCAAACTCGGGATTGTATCTGATCTATCAAAAAAAAACAAGCTGTAGTTCTGTTCCCAAAATCCATTCTCTTTTTCCGTTTGTTCTGCTGTTACCACAGTGCCAGATTTCGTCATCAGATTAATATTTTCGATTGGAAAGGCACGTAACCTATTGCATCCGCATAGAGTAATATGAAACCTGAAACGTTGAGGTATCCTTTGCAAGCATTTCAAAAACCGCTGAGCGCTAAGGATGAAAACGAACAGCTTGAGCGGCTTAAAGACGGAGACCCCGCCGCGCGAGAAATTTTAATTGAGCGCAACTTAAGACTTGTTGCACACATCGTAAAAAAATACAATCTCCCGGAAAGGGACTTTGACGATTATATCTCGATTGGCACAATCGGGCTGATTAAAGCCATTGATACATTTAATCCACAAAAGGGTATCCGACTTGCAACTTACGCCTCAAGATGTATTGATAATGAACTTTTAATGATGTTTCGGAGCTGCAGAAAACAGTCGAGAGAAGTATCTTTGTCCGAGCCGATCGGCTCAGATCACGATGGTAACGAGATCACTTTAATTGATATTATTGAAACAGAGGACGAGGATGTAGAAGAACGGCTTTGTCTGGAAAATAACATCCGTAAGCTCCACGGTTATCTGTTCCACTCCCTTGAAGAGCGGGAGCGGGAAATTTTGCTCTATCGCTATGGGCTGTACGGCTACCCGGAACGCACGCAAAGGGAAATTGCAGACGAACTAAATATCTCGCGCAGTTATGTGTCGAGAATCGAAAAAAAGGCACTCGCCAAATTGCGCGAATGCTATGAAAAAGCTGCAAATACATCACACACCCTTGCGTATGCATCCCTTCAGACAGATTTTATCTGATAGGATGTATTTTCCTCTCACCTCGATAAACAAAATGAGGCTGCTGCAAAATATAATATTTAAGATATTATTATTTTACAGCAGCACATTTGTATAAATTTCTTTTTCTTTATACAATCAGAAATTCACTGATCCGATTCTTTTTGGCGCACAAGTTCATTCTCGCAAAGTTCTTTATCAAACCGAACAAAAATCTTTTGCTGCGGGTGCGGGCAGCTCTCCATTTGGTTTCCCTCTTCATCCTTAATTGCCAGCACTTTTACTGGAATATTTTCGCCCAAAAACTCCATCGCCTCCGCCTGATCCCCAACACAAAATTTATTGCGCTGTTCCATCTCGCACCATCCGTCCTTTACAGAGCGTACAATGCCAAGATATTTATATTCTTTCACGTATGTGTTGTTATCATAAATCTGGGCATCCGGCGACGGCTTCTGAAAGAAAAAGCCCGTTGTATACTGACGGTAAGTACATTTTGCAATCTCTTCGCGGTAATAGGAAAGATTTTTTCGGTACAATTCTTCCGACTGAAAAAAATCATCAATAGCGCGCCGATAAGTTCTGGCAACTGCTGCCACATAGAGCGCTGTCTTCATACGCCCTTCCACTTTAAAACTGTCAATTCCCGCTGCGACAAGCTCTGGAATATATTCAATCATACATAAATCTTTGGAATTAAAAATATAAGTCCCCCTGTCATTTTCAAATACTGGCAGGTATTCGCCTGGTCTTGTCTCCTCCATCAGATAATATTTCCAGCGGCAAGGATGCGTACATGCACCAAGGTTGGCATCACGTCCTGTAAAATAATTACTTAAAAGACATCTTCCCGAATAAGAAATACACATTGCACCATGGATAAAAGTTTCAATCTCAAGTTCTTCTGGAATGTTCGCGCGAAGTTCTGCAATCTCTGCAATGGAAAGTTCCCTTGCAGTAACAACGCGGGAAGCTCCTAGTTTATGCCAAAAACGCAATGTGTGATAATTGACATTGTTCGCCTGTGTACTTATATGAAGCTCAATGCCCGGCGCCGCTTCTTTTGCAATCTCAAAAACTCCAGGGTCAGAGATAATCAAAGCGTCCGGCACCATCCCTTGAGGGAAGGCCGCAAGCTCTGTAAAGTACTCCTTTACGCCTGCCAAATCACGATTATGGGCTGTAATGTTCGCTGTGACATAAACCTTTTTTCCATGCTTATGAGCATACCCAATCCCTTCCTGCATTTCCTGCATTGAAAAATTTTTCGCCTTGGCGCGAAGCCCATACATCTCGCCGCCGATATAGACAGCGTCCGCGCCGTAGACAATGGCTGTCTTTAAAACTTCAAGACTGCTCGCCGGCATCAGCAATTCTGGTTTCTTTCTGTCAAGCATCTGAAAAGTATCCTTTCTATAAAAAAATCACAAAACAAAAAATATAAAATCAGACCTACAGCCGTGTGGTCACGGACATTCCGTCGCCGACCGGCAGCACAACGGTATTTAATCCCTTCTGGTGCGTCAGCTCATACAGATACTCCCGCATTCGTTTATGGATTGTCCGGTCGCGCCGCACAACAGTAAATTTTGATTCTGTAATACTTCCTTCCTGCAATACATTGTCCGTCACCAGAATACCATCGGAAGAAAGAAGAGCGAGCAGGTGCGGCAGAAAATACATATACTGACCTTTTGCGGCATCCAAAAAAATAAATTCATAAGGCTTTGAAAACGACTCTTTTCTCCAGGCGGACTTTTCTCCTGCCGGAAAATATACGTTATCGGGTGCATCGCCCTTTTCAAGCGCTGCGAGCACCTCTTCCGCCTCGCCGATCAGAAGCGCAATCTGCGCCGCCTGAGGCGAATTTTTTAGATTCTGTTTTGCCGGAGCAAGCCGCATTGGAACTTTCTCAATTGTCGCAATTCTAGCGTCTTTCGGCATATATTCCGCCATGTACATACAGGAAAATCCAACGGCTGTCCCAACTTCTAAAATCCTTGCAGGCCGCCGCATCCGCAGCAAAAACCGCAAAAGCGCCTGAGATTCTTTCCGAATAATCGGAACTTCCTCCTTGATCGCACTTTTTTCTAGTTCTTCAAGATAATCCGGCAGTTCTGGCTCAAGCGTTTTCAAATAGCCGGAAATCCTCTCGTCTACAATCATTTTTTCCCTCATTCTGCTGCCAAAGCAGCATTGTAATTCGCTCGGAACCTAAACATGGAAATTTCATTCCTGCTGCTTTATGGTTTTTCCGGCGCTTTTTCCTTCTCTTTCGCGCCTGTACCTTTCTCCTCGCCAGCAGGAGTTTTCTTATCCTCAATATCTTCTTCTTTCTCGATCGAATTCGATGAATTTGTGATGATATCAAGAATATCATTATAATCCATGGAAGTATTCAGCACATAAGTGCCAGGCATAATATTATACTCTTTCAGTCTTGTCTTGACAAGAAACGAGTACTTATCCACAATTACCTGGCTTGTCTCCAGCTTTGTTGCAATATTCATTGTCGTTTCGCCGCGGTAAATTTTCACTGTCACATCCTTGCCTGGCGCCTCAGTTTTTGCCACTGAGCCAAACACCTGATAGGAAAAGTGATAAATATAATCTGCTCCTTTCACAATAACAAACACAACGGCAAAATAGAATAAAATATTGATAATAAAACGGGAGAATGCACTTGCCAAGCGCACTGCCAGTTTCCCTGATGTCGATTTTTTCATCAAACATTTCGGCGCAAGTCCCACCGCAGCGGGAAAAGCACCAACCTCCTTTCTCCCCTGACCAAACGATAAACAGGCTTCCGGCTTTATTTACAAAGCCAACCGCCCTACTATACTTCCATAATAATCGGCAGGATCATCGGATTGCGCTTCATCTTTTTCCAGATAAATTCGCTTAGGGAATCCTTAATTTCATTTTTGATTCGTCCCCAGTCATACGTGTTTTTTAATAAGCACCGTTCCATCGCGTCGTTGACAATCCCCTCCGCTTCCTCCATTAAATTTTCTGACTCGCGCACATAGACAAAACCTCTTGAGACAATATCTGGTCCGGCCAGCACCTGATTGCTGTGCTTTTCCAGCGTTACAACAACGATAATCAGCCCGTTTTCCGACAGATACTGGCGATCGCGCAGCACAATATTGCCGACGTCCCCAACGCCAAGCCCATCCACAAAAATTCCCTGCGCCGGCACCTGACCAGATACACCGGCACTGTCCTCCGACAATTCAAGTACATCGCCGGACGCAAGAATAAAAATATTTTCCTTTGGCATACCCATCTCCTGCGCCAATTCTTTCTGGCGGACGCGATGACGAAACTCCCCGTGAATCGGCACGGAATATTTTGGTCTTGTAAGCGCGTAGATCAGCTTGATTTCTTCCTGGCATGCATGTCCTGATACATGAGTTTCCTGAAAAATCACCTTTGCACCTTTCATGGTCAGCTCATTGATCACTTTCGATACGCTTTTTTCATTGCCTGGAATCGGAGTCGAACTAAACACAACAGTATCTCCCGGCGTGATTGTCACTTTCTTGTGGATGGACGCCGCCATACGAGAAAGCGCCGCCATCGCCTCTCCCTGGCTTCCCGTCGTCACAAGGACAAGCTGATTGTCCGTATAATTTTTCATCATCTCAATATCGATCAGAAGATTGTCAGGAATGTTAATATAGCCAAGCTCCATTGCTGTTGTAATAATATTAACCATACTGCGACCTTCGACAACCACTTTTCTGCCGTACTTCTGCGCCGAATTGATAATCTGCTGCACCCGGTCAACATTCGATGCAAATGTTGCAATAATAATCCGGCTGTTTTTATTCTCCGCAAAAATATTGTCAAAAGTTTTGCCGACCGTCCGCTCTGACGGCGTAAAACCCGCCCTTAACACGTTTGTACTCTCACACAAAAGAGCCAGAACTCCCTTTCGTCCAAGCTCCCCAAAACGCTGCAAGTCTATAACATCCCCAAAAATCGGCGTGTAATCCACTTTAAAATCTCCCGTGTGGATAATCAGACCTGCAGGAGAAAAAATCGCCAGTGCAGCAGCATCTGCAATACTATGGTTTGTGCGGATAAACTCGACGCGGAAACATCCTAGATTTACCGTCTGCCCATACTTGACAATCCTGCGCTTTGTGGATTTTAAGAGATTGTGCTCCTTCAGCTTATTCTCAATAATTCCAATCGTCAGCTTTGTCGCATAGACCGGCACATTGATCTCCTTAAGCACATAAGGAAGCGAGCCAATATGATCCTCATGTCCATGCGTGATCAAAAAACCTTTTATTTTTTCAATATTATCCTTTAAATATGTGATATCTGGTATTACAAGATCTATCCCTAGCATCTCATCCTCTGGAAATGCAAGACCGCAGTCCACAACAATAATACTGTCATCACATTCAAACGCAGTAATATTCATCCCAATCTGCTCAAGTCCGCCCAGAGGGATGATTTTCACCCTTTTTGCGCCGCTCTCCCGCATCATCGGACGCGGCGTTATACCCATCGGTCTTTTTGTCTCCCTTTTTGGCGCCGCTGAGACAGACGGCAAAACATTATTTCTGCCTGTTTCAGCCTTCACAATCCTGCTGCCTGGACGCCGTGACACTGCCGCAGCAGTTCTTCCATTTCCATTTCTCACACCGGAAGAATTGCTGCTTGGTCTTCTGGAACTTTCTTTCTTTTGTATTTCCTCTTTTCCTGGCTCGTCCTGCTTGGCTGGACTTTTCCTCGGCCTCCCTGTCCCGCCGGCTCTCCTTACCTTTTTTTCCTGTTGTACCGGGGATTTTTCTTCATTCCCCTCCGGTAATTCATTTTCTTTTTTCAAGATTACACCTCCATCTTTTTATTATGTAATGAGGCCAAAAAGCGCACGACAAATCGGGGTTCTAAAATCCCGAACCCTACATTCTCTATCTGTATTCTGCCCACTTTTTTAAAAAAACTTCCACAATCGGCAAATTACTGTTCTATATGATCTTCCCTCGAACCCTCAACCAAATCCACATCTTCCAAAAGTTCTTGAAATAAGCCCGCAAGCGCGCGAAGCTCTTTGTCCTCCTCAACCATCTCATACACAGCTTCGTCAGAATCCTTCCCTGACAAGTCTTTTAAAATATAGACTTCCGCTTCTTCCGACTCTGTATCTTCCGTCACAAGCAAATAGTTGACGCCGTAAAATTTCGTCTGTTCAAGCACATAAAACAAAACCGTTTTTCCATCCTCTGTCTGAAACGGAATGCTCTCGCACATTGAACTTTCTGAATTGATGTTCATAAAAAACCTTCCTGTTAAAAATCAGCGCAGCAAATCTTCTTTTTCCACAGTTTCCATCTGTCCTGCGTTGCTTCGCCAATCCAGATAATTCTGTAAAATCACCGCCGCCGCAATTTTATCTACAACCTTGTTTTTTTTCTGCCAATGAACCTGCGCCATATCAAGAACGCGGTGAGCGGACACAGTCGTAAGCCTCTCATCCCATAAAATAGTCTTAAGACCCGTGCGCCGCCGAATATCCTGTGCAAAGCTCTCCGATTTCTCCGCGCGCGCTCCAATGGTATTATCCATATTTTTTGGATATCCAATCACAACAAGACCTACTTTATATTCCTCGATCAGCTGCTCGATGCGCGCATAAGTCTGACGAAGCTTGTTCTCATACTTGCGCCGTATCACCTCAATGCCCTGCGCTGTGCAGAAAAGTTCGTCGCTAATTGCCACTCCGACTGTCGCCGCCCCGACATCCAATCCCATAATTCTCATAAAATCCTGTTCCCAGCCTTCCCTTATTCACCATCAAAATGGTTTTGGATATAGTCTTTTAATAATTCCTCGATAATTTCATCACGTTCCACTTTCATAATCAGGCTTCGCGCACCAAGATGGCTTGTTATATAAGTCGGATCTCCCGACATAACATAGCCGACAATCTGGTTCACTGGATTATATCCCTTTTGTGTCAACGCAAGATAAACAGTATCGATAACATCTTTTACCCCCTGTTCTGGGTCTTTCTGTGCTTTAAAATACTGTGTACTGGACAATTCTTGCATAGTTCCTCACATCCTTTGCTATCCCCATTCTTTTCCAATAAAATCGCTTACTATATATCATAATACAAATGTTAGAAAATTTCAATCTATTTTCTTCCATTTCTGAAAATATTATAAGAAACCCTTATCTTTTGCTTTTCTGTGACAATATTTTGACACAATTTCTCACTGCATTTTCGCAAGATGTACTTCATTTCCGCCAATCGTCACAGTTTCTGTTATACCACGACACAATAAAATTTTATTTGACAAATCCTTGTCCGTCTTTACAGCAAAGCGAACATACCGCTCATTATGTCCGGTCATAAACCGTTCTCCCCCGACAAACACCTCTTCCTCAAACAAAATTTCCACATTCTCTCCCTCAAACAACGATTCATAAGCCTTCCGCATTTTTCTCTCCAGCACAAAAAGTCTGTCGCTGCGCTGCGCCTTAACTTGTTCCTCCACCTGGTTCGGCATAGCAGCTGCCTTTGTCCCCCGCCGTACAGAGTACTTAAAAATATGCATCTGTGCAAAACCTACTTTTTCAAGAAATTTTTCTGTCTCATCAAACTCCTCTTTGGTCTCTCCTGGAAAACCGACAATTACGTCGGTGGTCAACGCTGGATTTTTAAAATAATCACGCAGGATCTCACAGCTTTTTAAATATCGCTCTGTATTGTAGCGGCGATTCATTCGAAAAAGCGTTGCATCGCAGCCGCTCTGAAGTGAAAGATGAAAGTGAGGGCATACTTTTGTCGCTGCAAGCCCCGCGGCAAATTCCTCTGTGATAATGCGAGGTTCTAAAGAGCCAAGCCGGATTCTTGCCAACCCTGGTATTTTATCGATCTTTTGCACAAGTTCCAAAAGAGGCGCTGGTTTTTCAGGTATTTCAAGATCAAATCTCTGCTTTTCCGGATAATTTTCAAAGCCGTAAGAAGATAGATGGATCCCGGTTAAAACAACTTCCTGATAACCTTTTTCAACAAGGTTTGTAATTTCTTTTATAACCTCCGACGCGCTGCGGCTGCGTATCCTTCCCCTGACAAATGGAATAATACAGTAAGAGCAAAATTGATTGCACCCATCCTGTATTTTAATACAAGCCCTTGTTTTCTCTTCCACCGTGGCAAGCTGCAAATCTTCATATTCGCGCTCTCTGCTGATTTCAGGTATATTGTTTTCTTCTTTTCCTGACAGATACGCAAGCACAAGCGAGACAACTTCCTTTTTTTGCTGGTTTCCGACAAGCACATCCACCGCCAGACTTTTTCTCACCTCTTCGGCGGCTGCCTGCACATAACATCCTGCTGCCACAACAACGCTTTCTGGATTTTTCTTTCTGGCGCGGTGCAGCATCTGTCTTGACTTTCGATCAGCAATATTTGTTACGGTACATGTATTTATCACATAAATATCTGCTTTTTCTGAAAATGCGACGGTTCTTGCTCCTGCCTTTTCAAAAAGCTCACGCATCGCTTCCGTCTCATAAGAATTTACTTTACAGCCAAGAGAAAGAAACGCCGCTGTTTTGCCTTTTAAATTGTTTTCCTCCAAAAAATCCACCCCATTCCTTTGCTTATAGCATAATTATTGATAATATGCAAATGCAACCAATATTTTTATTGACTTTGCATATTGACAAGTAACTATGCAAATTGTACTATAAAAGGAGAGGCATGAGCCGTCATGCCTACACCAGTTGTTTAAAAGGAGGAAATCACAATGAAAACTGTTAAAATTTCTCTCAATTCCATCGATAAGGTAAAATCCTTTGTCAATGATGTCACAAAATTTGACACGGACTTTGATCTTGTGTCCGGTCGTTATGTGATTGACGCAAAGTCCATCATGGGTATTTTCAGCCTTGATCTTTCCAAACCGATCGATTTAAACATCCACAGTGAGGAAGATGTCGAAAAAATATCGAATGTAATCAAACCTTATATTGTTGAGTAAGCGGGGATGCAGTTACTTTTGGGGAGGATACCAAAGCTGTATCCTCTTTTTTATACGCTGCATGTTAAAAATTTCCGGTTTTCCTGTATCCTAAGGCGTCACTGCACGCCCCGGCATTCCTCCTTCAAACAAAAAACATTCTATTTTATCATTATAACTTCCGCCGTTCCAATCGCTTCTTCCAAAAGATGATCAATCTGTTCTGCAAGCAGTTTTTCTGAAGCTTCGATCACAGCTAAATCTGGTTTTGTCACCGGATGCTTTGCAACAAAAATTGTACAGCAGTCCTCGTAAGGCTCAATGGACGTTTCAAACGTCTTTATTTTCTCCGCCACCGCAATAATTTCCTGCTTGTCAAATCCAATCAAAGGCCGAAACACAGGCAGCGTGCAGACAGCGTTTGTCGCAAGCAAACTCTGCATTGTCTGACTTGCCACCTGCCCGATGCTCTCCCCGGTCACCAGCGCCAGACAATTATCCTTTTTTGCAAAGTGTTCTGCAATCTTCATCATATAACGGCGCATAATAATCGTCAGTTCCTCCGGCGGACACATCTCATGAATGTAGAGCTGAATCTTTGTAAAATTCACGACGCGCAGGCGGATTGGTCCTGTGTAATCAGAGATAATGCGTGCGAGCTGTACCACTTTTTCTTTTGCTCTCTCGCTTGTGTACGGCGGAGCATGAAAATAGGTCGCCTCAACAGCTACGCCCCTCTTTGCAATCATATAACCTGCCACCGGGCTGTCTATCCCCCCGGAAAGCAGCAGCATTGCCCTGCCCCCAGTACCCACCGGCATCCCGCCAGGTCCAGGAATTGTATGGGAATAGATGTATGTTTTTGTCCGCACTTCCACATAAACCCGCACTTGCGGTCTGTGTACATCGACGTGAAGTTCCGGGAAATGTTTCAGGAGATACGCCCCCATCTCAGAACAGATTTCCGGCGAAGTCAGCGGATACTTTTTACTTGCGCGCTTTGCTTCCACCTTAAAGGTAAAATGCTTGTCCTCGTAAAACTCATCCATATACGCGCCGACGCCAGCTGTAATATCTTCCCACTCTGTACTTTCAATTACGACAACGGGGCAAATTCCAGACACGCCAAACACTTTTGAAAGTGCCTCCACCGTCTCATCATAGTCAAAGTCGTTCGGACATTCTACAAATATTCTGCCCTGCTCGCGCTGAACACAGTAATCTCCAATATTACTAAGCCTTGCCTGCACCTGATCGCGCAGCGCATTTTCGAAAACATATCGGTTTTTTCCTTTTAAACCAATCTCTGCATACTTTATTAAAAATGCCTTATAATTAGGCATGATTTTCCCCTCCGTTCAATAAATAATATATCTTCGGATTGGATTTTGATTTACAAAAATCCCCGTCTTATCCCTTTTGTTTTAACATATTTTTATCCTGTGATCTTGGCGTTTTTCATACCCTCGTTTATATTTCCTTGAATCATAATTGTATGCCCTAAAAACATATTATCCGCGTTATAATAGGCGGTGTAAAATCCATTTGGAAAAACATCAAATTCACTGATACAAATTCGTTTGGCAAAAGCCTCCTTTGTGATAAAACAACTCTGATTTTCCCCCAGATCTTCATCAAACTCAACCTGCCACTCGTTTGCAGAGCCTGACAGTTTGTCCGCCGCAAAATTGCGAATTTCATCGTCCCACTCCGCAAGATTTGCGTAGATCTGCCGAAATATCTCCAGTGCTTTCTGAACGGTATATTTGCCCTCCTCATCGCATTTCAGTGAAACTTTGCACTTTTTTCCAAGCCAATTCACAGAACCGCTAAACCAATCAAACTGGCGTTCCAGCGAAAAACGCCCAAAACTTTCCACCGCTTCTTCGGGCTGTTCGTATTCTTTAAGAATCTGTTCAAGTTCTGGATGATGCAAATTGCGCTCCACAACATCAACCAGCATATACTGATTTGTCCAGCGCAGGGATTCGATTGGATTTGCTTTTTCCAATGTTTTTTTACATTTTACATGATATATCGTAAAAGGCTGTAAATTATAGATCCATCCGTCTTTCTCGCTCTCGTCGGCAAGCCAAGTCAAAAAACCTTCCTTCTTCACTGTCTCGCCTGTCGCAAGATCTACGCTGGCAATAAAACCAGCCCATGGCTTCCATAACTTTTTTTCCCAGTATTTTGCGCCGTCTACAGCTTCCGATGTCAAAATAAGTTTCTCTTCCACTTCCTTTGCAAAATTACTGCGAAATACGTGTACTTTTCTCTCCAAATCCACAATGTCCCCTCCTTACACTTATTAAATAAATAAGTGTTTGTCTGTCAATGTCTTTTATATTGGCGCAGCACCGGCAGCAGCTTATTTAACTGATCTAGAGCATAATCAATCTCTTTTTGTGTTGTGTCAAATGTAAAGCTAAACCGAATTGTCGAGTCAAGTAACTTGCTCTCTACACCGATTGCCTTAAGACTTCCGCTGATTCCCGGATGATTTGACGAACAAGCCGACCCGGAAGAAACATACACGCCCTCTTCCTCCAAGGCATGCAAAAGTACCTCTGCGCGCACGCCCTCAAAACTTGCACTTACAATATTCGGAGCGCAGTCGGTAAGCGATTCTGTAACTGCATTGACTTTCACGCCGGGCATTTTACCAAGCTGTTCAACAAACTTTTGTTTTTGTTCATACATCTGTGCTATCTTTGCTTCATGTTTGGAATAAGTTTCCTCTGCCGCCGCTCCAAACCCAGCAATCGCGGGTACATTCTCCGTTCCAGAACGCATCCCTTTCTGCTGCCCTCCCCCGTAAATCAACGGAATAATATGAACTTTGTCTCTGATATACAAAAAACCGCTCCCTTTTGGTCCATGCAGCTTATGCCCGCTTGCGCTGAGCAGATCAATCCCTTCCTTTTTCGGGCATATTTTATATTTTCCATAAGCTTGAACTGCGTCTGTATGAAACAAAATACCAGAATTTTTTTTCTTTACTGCTGCTGAAATTTCTGCAATATTCTGTACTGCACCAACCTCATTATTCACATACATCACGGAAACAAGAATTGTATCTTTCTGCACAAGTTCTAAAAGCTTTTGTATCTGGACATGCCCCATCGCATCCACAGGAGCAAAATCCACCGTAAATCCCATATCTTTTAAAAACAGCATTGGATTATAGACAGAAGCATGTTCAAACTGTGTTGTAATAAGATGCTTTCCTGTTCGGCGCATCGCAAGCGCCGCACCGATCACTGCCATATTGTTTGACTCTGTGCCGCCTGAAGTAAATATAATCTCTTTTGGTTCCGCTTTCAGCGACCGCGCGATCTGCTCTTTCGCCTGCCGGATATAGCGTTCTGCCTCCATCCCTTTTCTATGCAGTGAAGAAGGATTGCCAAAATCACTGTCAAACACTTGGTTCATCACAGACTGCACTTGATCCGACACCCGTGTTGTCGCCGCGTTATCCAAATATACTTCCATTTTTCCCCGCATTCTGCCACCTTGTCAGCGGCTCTAAAATAGTATCGTAATCCTACTGATTTTTGATAATAGAACTGCGGCAGCTTAATACTCCGCCTGCTCAAATACAAACATCAAAAGAGACAGCGCCACAAGCCCAGCCGTCTCTGTACGCAAAATTCTACGCCCTAACGTAATCGTTTTCGCACCTGTCTCGCCCGCCTGCGCAATCTCGGCTTCCTCAAAACCTCCTTCTGGTCCGATAAAGATCCCAACCGAATGCACTCTCTTTTTGGCAAGTTCCTTGATGAGCTCACGCGCCTGTACAATTCCTCTTGCATTTTCATAAGGGATAAGCACTGCATCCAGTTCTTTTGCATACTTGAGTGCTTCAGCAAAAGAGCATACTTGTTTTACTTTCGGTACAATACCACGCATGGACTGCATCGCCGCAGCCCTCGCAATCGCCTGCCAGCGCTCCAATTTTTTCTGCTCTTTTTTTTCATCTTCCAGCTTGACAATTGTTCTTTTTGTGCTGACAGGAACCACTTCTGCCACGCCAAGTTCCACCGCCTTCTGAATAATAAGCTCCATTTTATCCTTTTTCGGCATCCCTTGAAACAAGACAATTCGAACCGGCAATTCTGTACACGACAAAGACTTACTTAAAATCCTTGCCTCCACTTGTTCTCTCGACAATTCCTCCAAGCGGCAATGGTAGTCCATTCCACAACCATCACAGACAATAATTTCATCCCCTGCTTTCATACGAAGAACATTGCGGATATGGTTATTATCCTCCCCGGTCAATCGCACCTTTTGCCCGTCAACCGCATCTATTTCAACATAAAATCGATACATTCAAATCTCCTGAAACAAATTTTTATCTCTATCTTTATAAGCTATGCCTCTGTCCCTGAAGATTCCTTCGCTTTTTGTGCCAGTATCCCCTTGATCGCCTCAATCGCTTTTTCCTTAAGAACAAGATTCTCCCCTGTTGGGTTCACCGAAATTCCAACGCCCTGGTTTACACGGATAGCATCCGCGATTGTCACAACGGCAGCTCCCCAGTCCTTCGCCGGATACACTTTTCCAAATTCTGTAAAATCAGTAAATACAGGCGTATAATTTTCTCCCGCTGCATTTGTGATCGCCGCAAACATCAGCTTTGTATCTTTGGTAAATACAACTTGGTTTTCTCCCGGCTTTTTCTGAGCTGTCCCATCGTAGCGCATCGGTATCAGCAATTTGCTGTTTGTCAGCTCCGACAACATTGCGAGTTCTTTCGCCTGCAATACTTCCGCACGCTTTTCATAGTTGACTTTCCAGCGCGCTTCTCCGAAAAAATCCAACATTCTTGCGCGCAGCACTGGATTTGATACTGGAACCTGCGTCTGCGGCAGCCCGGAATAATCCGGCGGCGGCAAAATATCCCCTCGACCGATCAAAGCGCGGTACATCCCATTGTCCACAAGCACGCGCTCCATTCCAAGATAGTACAGCATCGCAAAGGCCGGAATCCTTTTGTCTGGCTCTTTGGAGCTTTCTGTTTCTGGCTTTACGGACAGTTCATGTACTTCCAGCTCCCGAAACTGCTCTTTATAATATAACACTGCAAGCTCCGCATACTGTCTTTTTGAATAGACCTCAACAATGCCGTTATTGTAAAATGGAAAACCTGTATTCTTGTCAAATGTCAGATAAACCGCATCTGCAGTTTTTATTTTTTCAAGCAGGCACGGATAGAGCTTGTCTCCTTTTTCCTTCCACTTTGCCGCCTGCTCAGCGTCATCTTTGCACAGATTACTCTGATCCCTTGTACACGCAAGTGCAAAAATAATCTCCTGAATCGACAGCCCTTTCAGTTCTTCCTCTTCAAGTGAATCTTTTCCAATCACTGCCCGGACTGCTCCTTCTTGCTCTTTTGTCATTCTACAGTCTTCATAGGCAGCAAGTACGGGAGAAGTCTCTTCCCCTGTTTCCATTCTTCGAACAAGCTGATTTCCGCCCTGAAATGCATTTGGTGCAAAATCTTTAATAATCAGGGAAAACACAGGCCCATAGATCCCAAGCCAACAGGCGGACGCTTTTTTCACGGCATGCCCATTCTGCTCAATTGTCTCCACAGTACAGTCAAAAATTCTTCTCCCATTTTGACCGAGATACGATATTTTTGTTCCAGGAAGCAGTTCGCCGCTCATCATCTTTCCGACAAGGATACTCCCCTGTTCTTTCCACGGATGAACGCTTCCAATCTCAAATATCATATCTCCTGCTTGAAAAGAAATATCTTGTTCCTTTACACTCTCTTGCTCTTCAAAAGTATTTTCACGACCTTGTTTATTTTTCTTGCCAAATCCAAACAATCCCATTGTTCTCCTCACTTTAAGTTTCCAAAATATTATTTTTTATGATACTGCCCTATTTTATATATTTGCGCATCTGCTGAATTACTTTATTTACATCAATTGGCTTCGCAATATGCGCATTCATACCACAGTCCATACACCGCTGAATATCATCGGAAAAGGCATCCGCTGTCATAGCGATAATCGGCAGACCCGCATCCGAACGGTTCAGCGCACGAATTGCCTTCGCCGCATCATAACCGCTCATCACTGGCATACGAATATCCATCAAAATAAGATCATAATAACCCTCTTGAGATTGTTCAAATTTTTCTACACAGTCTTTTCCATTTTCTGCCCTCTCAAGATTAAGCCCGCGCTCTGAAAACAGTTCTTCTGCAATTTCCCAGTTCAAATCATTATCTTCTGCCACAAGAATCTTCTTGCCGTCAAACATTGATTCAATATTAACCGCAGACTCCGATTCTTTATTCTCCCCATCCTCCTCCATATAATGCTTTAATCCAGAGAATAAATTTGATTTAAACAAAGGTTTGGAGATAAATCCCTGTGCGCCTGCTTCGCGCGCCTCATCCTCAATATCGCTCCAATCATAGGCTGATATAATCAGAATCGTCACTTCATCACCGACATACTTTCGGATTGCCTTTGTTGTTTCAAGACCATCCATTCCCGGAATCTTCCAATCAAGAAGAATAATCTGGTAGTGATCCTGCTGCTTGCAGCGCTTTGCAACCATCTGCACTGCTGCTTCGCCGCTCAATGCGTACTCCACTTCCACGCCGATCTCTTTTAACGCCACCACTGTGCTGTAGCAAAGATCTTCGTTGTTATCGACAACAAGCATTCTCCACGGCGGCAGAACCATATCGGCATCCTTTTCCTCCACCCTCTCCAAATCGAGAATAATATGGAATTCACTTCCTTTTCCCTGCTCGCTTGTCACCTCAATGGTTCCATTCATCGCTTCCACAATCGCTTTTGTAATCGCCATGCCAAGACCTGTACCCTCTGTTTTCTGCACTTGGGTATTTTTTTCTCTCGTAAAGGTCTCAAAAATTGTCTTTAAGAATTCCGGCGACATTCCAATACCGGTATCTTTCACACGAAAATGGCAGCGCACATAATTTTCACCGAGCGAAGATGGCTCCTGCATTAAATAAACATTAACACGCCCCTTCTCCGGCGTAAATTTGATCGCGTTGGACAACAGGTTAATCAGTATTTGATTTAAACGGACACTGTCGCAGTATACATCCTCCGACTCAATCTTCTGAATAAAAATATCAAAATGTTGTTTTCTCGCTTTCACCTGCGGCTGCACAATATTGACAATACTGTCCATCGTCTCACGCAGAGACAAACGATCCATATTCAAAGAAAGCTTTCCGCTCTCAATTTTCGACATATCAAGCACATCGTTGATCAATCCAAGAAGGTGCTTGCTCGACATGGTAATTTTTTTCAGGCAGTCCTGCACTTTCTGCGAGTCTTTAATATTTGTCAGTGCAATCGCTGTCATTCCGACAATTCCATTCATAGGCGTTCGGATATCATGACTCATATTGGAGAGAAACTCACTTTTTGCCATGTTGGCCTGAACCGCTTCCTTCTGGGCTTTCTCCAGCTCAACCATCTGTTTCTGGGAAGTGCGGTAGTACAATACAAATACAACAAGCACACCAAACAGCATAATACCACATGCAATTAACATGGTATGTACTCTTTGCAGTCCCAACTCATTGATCGCATCATCCAGCACCCCGTAAGGCATCACACTGACAAGATACCACTCGGTTCCCGGAAGACTGGAACAATATAGATGCCTGTGAGTTCCATCCACCATAATCAGTTCAGAGTACTCCTTTTTTTGCTCGATCGCCTCCATCAGCTCGCGCTCATAGTCCTCCGCGGTTTTTCCATTGTACTCCTGAAACATTTCTTTAACGCGATGGAAATAATTATCCCGGTAAGCCTCCCCGCTTCGCACAACAAAACTTCCATCATTACGAATAATATGTGAGTACATAAGTGCGCCGTCCCCGTCAAGAACCAACGACTGTTCAAGATAATTCATCGAAAAACCTGCAACCAATGCAACGCTTTTCATCCCATCTTTCATCGGATATTCCGCGCTGCACCCAAGGAGCAGAAGTCTCTCCCCCTCTGAGTTCGTCCCGTTTGTCACACCATTTTCACCGTTGTTAATCGATTGAAAAAATGCTTCTGCATCAATCATTTCCACAGGTTCCCCGTAGATGGTCTCGCACTTGCCATCGTCTGTATATAGTCCAAGATACGCAAATTCTCTGACAGAAGCACTTAACTGCAGTTCCTCAACCATCTCCTGTCCATAAACGTATGTATCTGGTACGTTTCTTCTGATAATTCCCTCAATCTGCGATACTCGAATCCCCACAACAGCTTCAAACTTTTCCTGCATCTGTTTGTTCATCTCCGACATGTAGATAATACCGATATCGCTGATTGTCGCCTCGCTTTTTCGACTCATAAAACTGACTAGCCAGACAAAAACTAAAATGCATAACAAAATCATACAAAGGAAACTGACCAACAAAGTTTTTTTCGTTCTCTCAACCATTACGTAGACCTCACTTTACTCCAATCCTAGTTAATGTATACCACTTCTTCTGCATTATAGCAAGGAATTTTAAAAAATTCCTTTGTTTTTGTCGCACCCTATTTATGATTGTTATTTGTTTTGCAGTGTTTGCAAAATAAACTTGCAACCATGTTCTCTCCATATTATAATATACCATGTAGTTGCTATAAACTGCAAGAGCTAATTCATAAATATTATTGAAACAAATTATGCTGCATTCCTCATGCGGAATGCCCAAAATTACGGAGGTTTTCCATGAACAAAAACCAATTTGCACTAACCCCGCCGATGGGCTGGAACAGCTATGACTATTATGATACAACTGTTACAGAAGCAGATGTCAAAGCAAATGCGGACTATATGGCTGCCCACTTAAAACAGTATGGATGGGAGTATATTATCGTTGATATTCAGTGGTATGCCCATGATGCTGGAAGTCAGAGAGACCGCTACCAATACATACCGTTCTGGGACGTCGAAATGGACGAGTACTCCCGTCTGCTGCCGGATCCAAAACGTTTCCCATCTTCCGCCGGCGGCAAAGGGTTTGGTCCGCTCGCCAGCTATATTCACAATCTTGGTCTAAAATTTGGCATTCATATTATGCGTGGTATTCCTCGCATCGCCGCACACAATCACTGTGCAATTTTAGGCACTGCCGCCCATGCAAACGATATCGCCAATCCTTCCTCGATCTGTGGATGGAACCCGGATATGTACGGCGTTGACCGCTCCCGCGAAGGCGCTCAGGAATATTATGATTCCATTTTTAAACTCTATGCGGAATGGGGTGTGGATTATGTAAAATGTGATGATATTTGCAATACAAATATTTATCCAAATAATCCGTACTCAGCAAAGGACGAAATCGAAATGCTTCACGAAGCCATTATGAAAACAGGTCGTCCAATCGTGCTGAGTCTCTCCCCTGGACCTGCGCTGATTGACAAAGCATGGCACTATGAAAAGTATGCCAACCTCTGGCGTATTACCGATGATCTCTGGGATAAGTGGGATCTTCTGCGCAATATGTTCGACCGCTGTGAGCTTTGGCAAAATCATGTGTCGGAAGGCTGCTTTCCAGACTGCGACATGCTTCCTCTCGGCTGGCTTGGCAAAGGATTCCATACCGATCAATCGACATGGTATACCAATCTTACAAAAGATGAACAGCGCACAATGATGACTTTGTGGTGCATCTTCCGCTCACCGCTTATGATTGGCACAGAAATGACTCGTCTTGATGACTGGACATTATCCCTTTTAACCAACGCAGAGGTACTTCGCCTGCTCCAGCACTCAAAAGGTGCGCGTCAGCTTGAGCGCGATCACAGCCATGTTGTATGGTTTTCTCACGATACGGAAGAAGCCGCCGATTATGTTGCACTGTTCAACCTTTCCGACGGGAAAGCTGACCTGTGCGCCGACTTATCCGAGGAAGGTATCACAGATCAACTCTCTGTGCGCGAACTGTGGGACAAAGGAAGTGCAACTTTGAAAAACGGCAAAATTTACACCGCCGTGCCAGCGCATGGAGCCAAACTATTTAAATTGTACATCAAATAAATTATAGTATAGGTGCGTTTTTCGTACCTTTGCGAAGCGTGATTTTATCAAGCAGGAAAATGTTTTTTTCCTGCTTGCCGCGCTATTTTGCGGTGCGTTTTTTGCACCTTTGCGAGCGCATTGAAAAAAAAAGAGCGGATGATATATCCGCAACTCTTCCGCATACAAGGCAAAAAAATAGAGCGATAGACGGGGTTCGAACCCGCGACCCCCACCTTGGCAAGGTGGCGTACTACCAGCTGTACTACTATCGCATACTGTGTTTTGGAATTTTTTACATCTCCCGAACACAGTTAATACTATACACCAAAAATTTGAAATTGTCAACAGTTTTTTTGATTTTTTTTATTATTTCATTTTTTTGTATGATATAAGCAATTCTTATGCATTTTCTCTTGTTCCCTTTACACTTTTGCGATAATTCTGTGGAGAGATACCGTAATATTTTTTAAACAGCTTGCTAAAATGATAAACATCATCATAGCCCACTTCTGTTGCAATATTTTTAATACTGCCATCTTCCGAATGTTCCAAAATATCCCTGGCCTTTTCCAGGCGTATTTTAATTAGATAATTAATCGGTGATTCCCCGGTTTCTTCCTTAAATATTTTTGAAATATAAACCGGGCTTAAATACATATTATGCGCAATCTGGTCAAGCGAGATCTTATGCTCATAATTTTCATTTAAATAATTGATAATTTTCTTCACCGCATAACTTTTGTTATAACTTTCAAAATTACAACTTTTCTGTTTTGGGCGCGGCGTTTCAACAATCTCCCGCATCATAAGCAGCAGCACCTGCATCAAACGCGCCTTCAACATAAAATACTTTCCAATTTGTCTCGCCTCATTCTCCGCAAGCATCTCATAGCACTGCTTCATCACTTCACGTCTTGCATCTGCCGATAAGCGCAAATGATATCCCCCGTCTTTTAACTGTATGGTCTCCGGCGGCATATTTTTAAAATGATAATCGTAAAAACCTGTAAAAAACTCGACCGTTGGCTCTGATGGGCTAGTGACAATATTTTTGTGATGAACACCCGGATTACATACAATAATATCTCCTGGCTCAACATCATAAACCTTTTCTTCAACAAAATATCTTCCCTTTCCAGATAAGATAATTGTCAATTCGGTAAAGTCATTGTGCGAATGGTACTTGTCCTCCACTACCATCTTCAATTTACTGGCAAACAAAATTGTCGGATTAAAGTCATCATACGTCAAATCGTACTGTGAATCACACATGTCCCCCTCTTTTCTGCACCACCTAGTGCGTGTTGCAAGTGAAATGTGACCTGTTTTTTTTCCGTGGCACCGTTCGTTTTGTTCCCGGCAATTTCTCTTTCCACAAGAGTCCTTGCTTTTCATGGTTAAATATCGAGTATACCATACTTTTTCCTTTTATGAAAGCGTTTCTTTAATAAAATTGTATTCCACCTCAAAAATTAACTTGTCCTTTTCGGCATGTTTTGTCGTCTTCTGTTTCTTTTATTGATTTATTTAAATTTTATCTCTTGTGTCTAGTGTAAATCCCAACTGCCTTTTCGGTAAAATATAAGGGATAAAACAGCGGCAACAGCCCATCCAATCGGCCATGACAGCCATATTCCCATTGTTCCCATTATATGATACAAAAGATACGCCAGCACTACTCTCAAAACAAGGTCTGTCAAAGTAGATACCATAAACTGCACCATTGCGCCTCCCCCGCGCAGCACGCCGTCTGCGACAAGCTTTAAAGATATAATAAAATAAAACGGAGACACAATTCTTAAAAAATCAACTCCGGTCTGAACTGCAAGCTCTGTTTCCTCCTTCATAAAAAAACGCACCAGCGGCGCGCCTGCAAAGAAAAAAGCAAGCGCAAACGGAACTGCGACTGCATAAGCCATCCCAATTCCAGCCCAAAAACCAGATTTCACCCTGTCTTTTTTGCCTGCTCCGATATTTTGTGAAGTAAAACTTGACACACCATTCCCAAGCGTTGTAAAACTTGTAATTGTAAATGTATTTAATTTTACCGCCGCAGAATATCCTGCAATAACAGAAGACCCATTTGAGTTGATCAGTTTTTGAATAAAAATATTTCCAATCGAGACAAAGCTTTGCTGCAAAATACTTGGTCCCGCAATTTTGGAAACCTGACAAAACATCTGTGCGGAAAAATATTTTCCTTCTTCACTTGCCTTGATTGCTGCCACACGCCGCCTTAACACAAGCAAAGCAAGCAGACATGCGGCTCCCTGTGCAAGAAACGTCGCCCATGCGACGCCTGCAACGCCATACTGAAGCACCGCGACAAAATAATAATCTAACACAATATTCCCAATCGAAGAACCGATCAGAAACCATAACGGCGTTTTTGAATCGCCGAGCGAAGTAAATATCCCTGTTGCAATATTGTACAAAAACAAGAAAATAAAACCTGCAATGTAAATCCGGAAATACAAAAGCGAACTATCAAAAATATTATCCGGCGTGCTGATCATTCTCATCAAGCCTGTCGAAAACAGCAGTCCCAATGCTGTAAGCACCACAGATAACACAAGCGCGGAAATCAAAGTGGTCGAGATGGATAATTTCATCTCTTTATATTGTTTCGCTCCAAAATAGCGCGAAATCACAACGGAACATCCTATATTGCTTCCAATTGCAACCGCCATAAATATCATAGTCACCGGGTAGGAATCACCCACCGCTGCAAGTGCATCCTCCCCGGCATACTTCCCTGCAATCACACTGTCCGCAATATTGTAAATCTGCTGAAAAACCACGCTTACAAACAATGGAAGCGAAAACCCGCACAGCACCTTGCCAGGGGCGCCTTCTGTCAGATCCTTAACCATACTTTTATCCTCCCTTGTTTCTTTCAACTTACTTTTTCGTTCGCATTATACGCTTTTTATTTTTAAAATTCAAGTATTCTTACATCGAGCGGAACGCTGCTGTCACACGCTCCAAGAATACATGCGGTATAACTTATCCCAGGCATTACTTTAACGTGAATTTCTGCCTCCGGTTTTACTTGCGGTTCCTCACAATCATTTTCCTGACCGCCTGCTTTGTATGGTCCAAGACTGCACACTTCCTCGTCCACCTCCATACAAGAATCTGTTCTCGCCAGCCAAAAATCATAATTTCCCGCAGCGGCAGGCAAAAACGGCGTATATGTGCATGGAGACACGCAGGAATACACAGCTTCTTTTTCCTGTATCACCTGGAATGGGCCGTCGCCAAATGTATAATTTGCAACGCGCAAGGCTCCCTTGCCCTTTCCGGCATTGCAAGTTACTTCCGGCATCACAACCAAAGAAAGCTTGTTCATCGTATTACATACCACTAATGTCATCTGGCTTCCCTCCGGGAATGGTACTGTCTCGACCACCAGCTCCTCCCCGCTTTCCCTGCAAGTGACGCTCACTCTGCGAAAGCCTCCAGTAACCCTTACATAACCGGAACTTTCCCCATAGCACAATTCTTTTACAACCTCACGATTTCCGATCATCACGCACAAAACCGGCGCAAAACATGCTGCATGCAGCACCCTTACTTTAGAATACAGAACACTCTGCTCCATAAGGACAGCCCTCCTGCACAAAAAAACTCCTGCACTCATTATATGCAGTGCAGGAGAAAATGTGAGTAAATGCTATCTCGCTATTTTTACAAGATAAGATGTCCTTCCAAGACCGTCCTCTTCCGATTCAAAAACAACTTCTCCAAGCCCTCTTAACAATTCCTCGTTAATCTCTTCGGAAAAATCGTTAGAGCTGGAAGCAGAATTATAAATCCGGCTGATCGTGTCATCATTCAAACATTTTCGCTCAGAAGAGCCAACGTAAATATACTCGATATTATATTTTTCAATAAGCTGCCTTACAGCCTCTTCCTCTTTGGAAAAATATATTGTCAATACATCGTTTCTTCGCTCATCGACAATTCTTGGAAATCCGGCTGTACCATCGCTGCGCCACAGCCATTCATGCGTCTGCCACCCAAGCACCGTCGGAAAGCCAGTCATCGCGGAAATTCTCTCGTAAAATGTGTAGCTTGCGCCCCAGCACTCTAACACCACTGGTCTTCCTGTTAAATTTTCTTTCATCCACGCAATCGCCTCCGCGTCCTGTTTGTTCTCCTTTTCGAGAAACGCCGTCGCGTCAAGTCCTTTATACCTGCTGCGGTCAATATCGCCAAACCAGCTGTTCACCGCATTTCCAAAATATCCAAGCGTTGTAAGAAAACACAGCGCCAGCATAATTCCCGCCGCCTTCTGAAAACTTGACCTTGCAAATAAAACAAGTTTTATCAAAATGTATGATATACAGATTCCAAACATAATATAGGACTGATATGTCAGCTTAAACATCGTATTGGCTCGCTTGTAATCACCTTCATAAATATCCTTGACATAGATCCATTCCGGGATCATTACAAGTCCTATCGCGCACAAACCGATGGTAGCAATAAACAAATCGGAAACCTGTAAACTCTCAATAAATTGAAATAGCTTGTTTTTCTCTGGCATAAATGATATCATGCCAGATTCCTTGTCTGCCTTTGCCATTTTCAGCGCTTCTGCATTTACTATGCGAGTTCCGTTTGACGCATACTTATATCCTGTAAGCAGCCCTGAACGATATGCGTCTGTGTAGCGATCCCACAAAAAAATCACAATCAGCACAATCGGAAGTCCCCAGAGTACCGCAAGCTGCTGGATTGGCGTCCGGTAATAATTTAACCGGATCTGCGTTGAAATCTGGTCAAAGTTTATTGTAAACGGCAGACATACAACTTTAGAAATAAAAAGCACAAGCACCGCCTGCAGCGCGGTCAATTTGATTGTATCTGTCGAAAACTGATAAATTACAGCGTTTGAAAATAAAATCACCGCTCCGGCAACTACAAAATAAATTGGAAAATCCCAAAAATTTGTTGTGTGAAACATACCGATAAAAAAGCCGAGCAAAAGTATCATTGGATGAAATGCTTCACACAATATCGAATTGCGCTCAAATCTTCCTCCTGCCCGAAGTGCATCCATTTTTTCTTTCCGGTACAAAAGCCATGCAAACAACATTGCAAGTACGGTCAGCACAAACATAATATTGATTACATGAGCATGCAAATCGCCAAGAATAAACGAATAGCTTGGAAATTCATGGATTGTTTTATCCGATGTCGCCGGGTTGTATCCAATATAGCGCGTGGAATTTGGAAACCAGAATTTTTCTACTTCATCTTCTGGAAAACCTGCAAATCTCTGCAAAGCCGGAATAATATGGCGAAATAAAATAAAGTGCATATTGCCTGCCATAGAAACCGCAAGCCCTGCTATTGTTCCCGTCACTCCCGGCAGCATCGCGCGCATAAAAGGATGTACTTTTTTTGCCCGCTCCTTCGCATCCGCTGCCCCTTCGGTTCTCTTCTTTTTCCCAAAATCTTTTAAAAATGTTCTTATCAAATTATTTCCAAGCGAAAACGGCATAGAAAAACCAAATGCAGCCAAGGTCATAAGCATCAGATTATAACCGTACTCCACGCCTGAACCACACAGCTTTGTCATGTATGTGGCAATATACTGACCGACATAATAATAATTGATGTTTTTACCTGACATCCACAGATCTTCCGGCGGCATATAATCGCATCGATCCATAACTGCCATAAATCCGTAATCCATAAATTTCTCTGTCCCGTAAGCTTCCGGCTTAAATCCGCGCAGATAACACCAGATCACAAAAAACAAAAGAAATATTACCTCGGACTTTAATGCTTCGAAAAGTTTCTTCTTGGTAATCCTGTAACCGCACGCTCTCACATACCAAGAATCCGGTTTTGTTTTCTGTAGATGTATTGTTACCACACATAAAGCGATGCCAATCAGCAAACATAAAACAGCGCAAATTCTGGAATTTAACACATTAAATTTCATAATATGCAGGGAGGAAAGATACCACATCAGCATACCAGCAAATGCAAGACCGATCGCTTTTGAAAAGATATATCCCCCGTCATGGAACCTGCCAAAAATCAGCCCTGTCACGGGATATGCAATAATCCCTAAACATAACAGCACAAGCCACCATACAATCACCCTGCCAAAATCCGCTCCAAGCAAACTATTTCCAATACCGATAACTACGAAAAGCAACACCAGCAAAATCACATACCGCCGGATTGGTTCTGCCTTATCTTTCATTGTTATATCCCTTTCCTATTTTGTTACAATCTTTATCATCCATCCACCGCTTGACTTGTTTTTTCTCTTAAAAACAGCAGATCACACTTTCATACAGCGGTTGATTGTCCGAAAATCTTTTAACGCCTGCCATCCGATTTTAAAAATCTTTTTTAAATTGATCGAATTCACTCCTCCCTGCCTTGGCCGAAAAGTAATCGGCAAGTATAAAACAGGCTGCTTTTTCTTTGCATAAATAACAGAAAGGATTACATTGGAAAGATTAAAATCTTTTGGAACAAGACCAAGGTTTTCCTTTAATGTTTTTGCCTCCATCAATCGAAACGGCGTATTTGCATCGGTCACGGTCACATGAAAACACAGACGGCATACAAGCTTTAATGTCTTTGTGACAAAAACGCGCGAAAAACCATCCTGTCTGCCCTTTCGATGCCCGATCACCATCGCATAATCGGCGCGCTTTTGCCAGAAATCCCAGAACTCTTTCGGCAGAGTCTGCCCGTCGGAATCCGTCTGAAATACATAATCCGCGCCTGCCTTCAGCGCGTAGTGATAACCGTAAAGCACAGTTGCGCCATGTCCCTGATTTCTCTTTGTCACCGGTATAAACATCGGCAGTTCTTTTGCCAGCGCTTCCATTCGCGCAAAGGTGGAATCTTTGCTTCCATCGTCAATAATCACAAGCCTGCTTTCCCCTCCAACCTTTTCAACAACCGAGTACCAATCACGAATTACCTGCTCAATGTTTGCTTCCTCGTTATATGCGGGTATTACAATATAAAGTTTATCCATGTCATCCCCCTTATCGCAGCTTTTCTTCGTATAAATCAAGCGCGCGGCGCACAGCAGCATCCATATTATAATAGCGGTACTCTGCCAGCCTGCCAAGGAAATACACGTTCTTTTCTTTTTTCATCTCCTCTTGATATAACGCAAACTGCGCCTTACAATCCGGGGTTGGAAACGGATAGTACGGCTCGTCTCCCTCGCCTGGAAATTCCTTTAAAATCGTTGTTTTTTTGTTCTCCTGCCACGTCATTTTCTTAAATTCGGTAATACGTGTGTAATCATAATCATTTGGATAATTGACAACTGGAGCATCCTGATAAGACTCGCAATCATGCGTCTCAAATACAAACCCGACGCTTCGATATTTCAGCTTTCCATGCTTATAATGAAAGTACTCATCCGCTGGACCCGTGTAAATCAATGTATCATAAGTAATATCATCCCGAATTTCCTCAAAATCCGTGTTTAAAAGCAGCTTAATTTTATCGCTGTCTGCCATTGATTCACACATTTTTGTATAACCATAGCGCGGCATTCCCTGATACTTATCTGTAAAATAGCGCGTGTCACGGTTAAATCGCAGTGGAATTCTTGAAATTACAGAAGTATCGATCTCTGCCGGATCTATGCCCCATTGCTTTTTTGTGTAACTCTCAAAAAATTTCTGATAAATTTCTTCTCCAACTTTGGACAGAGCCACATCCCTGCTTGTCTTGATCTCCTCGATCGGAACTGCTCTTTCAGCGATAAACTGTTTCATTTCATCCGGGGTCATCGAACAATGATAAAGTTTATTGATGGTTTCAAGCGTGATTGGCATTGGAATAGGATTGCCGTCAACCATCGTTAAAACTCTGTGCCAAAAATCATTCCACTTTGTAAAACGGCTGAGATATTTATAAACTTCTCGATCGTTTGTATGAAAAATATGTGGTCCATAATTGTGGATCAAAATACCGTCGTCATTGTAAGAATCATAGACGTTTCCTCCAATATGCCCGCGCTTCTCCACAACAAGTACCTTCTCGCCCTTCTCGCTGGCAATTCTCTCCGCGATCGTTAAACCGGCAAGCCCAGCTCCTACTACTACATATTTAAAATGCATTGTTCCAATTTCTCCTTCCATGAAAAACCAAAAATAAAATTTTGTCCGCCTTGCATCAAACTACTTTACTGGCATCGCCGTATCATAGATTGTTGTTCTCTGGTCGCCTTCCCCCTGCGAGTACACTGCGAGAAATGTTCTTTCAATAATATCTTCTCTCACTTCGTACTCCATGGAAACCCGGTTGTCATAGTCCACAATAATAAAGCGGATATTGTTCTGTTCTACAAGCGTGCGCAGCTGTTCCGGGCTGTCCGCCTCATACATTTCCCTCACCATAATATCACGCAGCTCTGTGTCATAACCTGCCGACCAAGCAAAATACTGCCATCCGTCAAACAACATTGCCCCCCCAAGCACCACATTGTTCAGCGCGTAATTTGATGTAAGGAAAATATCCTGCGCAGTCGCATTCTCTCGAATCCACGCAGTCAGCTCATCCTCCATGCTGAAACGAAGATTGTTTTTCGTTTCATTTCGGTTGAGTACAATAATGTATTCAAACGCCCCAGTAACGGTAAGAACCGCCGCAAGGAACACTGCGGCAACACGAACTGCGGCTCTTTTTTTCTCCCATAAAAGTACAAGTCCCAGCGCCGCCGGAATACAAAACAGCATCAGAGAAACCATGATATATTTGTGATTTACCGTTACATCCGGCGTTAAAGATATATAAAATGAAAATACAAACGGCATGGAGAATGCGAGAATAACACAGCGTTTCACGGCGTCCGAAACAGCAAACACAGCAGCCACCAAAAACAGCACAAACCCAGTCAGCCGAAAAATATAGTCAAGCACGCCAAACGCCGTTCTGTTTTCTGCGATAAAGCCATAATATATAGAAGCGGACACCGCGCTTCCCTCAATAAAAAAAGAACTTTGCAGCACGGACAAAACCACGGAGATCACAGCGGCAATGAAAAATTCCAGCCGCCGATCCGAAACAATGGCAAGCACAAATAAAACAAGAAGCGCCGCAATGGTAACTGCTCCGTTCCAAAACGCCAAAAGCCCTAAAATAAGACCAATCCCCACTGCCCTCTTTAACCCAAAGGCTCCCTCGATAAACCAGCCTTCTTTATAAAACAAACTGTGATCAAAGAAAAAACGGATATGTCCTATGATAAAACGCACTAAATTTACAAATCCATCTTCCTTTGTTTTGCCCGCCTTTGCGATTGTGATATCTCTTCCCTCCCACCACTCACTTTTCAGCCTGGAAACAGCGCGGTACAAAAGCGGAAGAAAAGCCAGTACAGCGAGAAGAAGAACCCCTAGCGAAAATGCAAAATGCCGCTGATTGCAATACACGTTCAGGTTCCACAATCCCCAATCTTCATGTGTCGAATACCCGATAAACTCCGAGTGTTCAAACAGAGCATCTTTTATGCTCACTTCACTTGGAAGTTCCGCCAGATACCGGAACACACTTGGCGACGAGCGAAATGCAAACAGCAGACACGCCAAAAAACCAACGGCTCTTTTTCCGGTAAGTTTCGCGCCAAGCACGTAGAGCAGGGAAAATGTAGAAACAAATCCAATAAGGCTTGGTATATTAAATGCAAAATCCAGTCTCATTCCCAAATATTCCAGATTCCCCGCCAAAAACTGAAACATAAAATGATACTTAATATCTTCCCCCGCAAAATGCGAATAGGAAGTCGGAAAATTATTTCCGCTGGAAAAAGAACGAATCATTCCAAGATGCGGCGAAAAATCACTGAACACGGACAAGCCGACATACAATGTATTGTCCTCAATACGAAATGTTGTCCAGAACAATCGAATCGACAAATATAAAACAAGTGCCAGAAAAAGGACTTCCCACTTTGAAAACAAAAGTTCCTTCTTCTTCAGGCGCACGATTTTTTTTGCCGTTACTCCCTGAAGATAGAGAACTACCCCGCCTGTAAAAAACAAAATCATACAGACAATGTTTGCAATTCTCATCCCATGTTCTGCATTTCGCAGCAAATACGCCAGAATATAAACACACCATGTCATTGGTATCACGCCTGTATAGACCCACGCTGGCACCAAAACGAAGAGACGGCTGATCTTAAGCTGCTGACCGCAATAACTTTTTGCTGTCACCCCGCCAAGTTCTGGAAAAAGCCTGCTGCATACGGCGCTTCCAAAAAATATTGCAATGAACAGATACACTGCCCCTATCATAGCTTGTCCAATCTCCTTACTGTATAAAACTCAAGTCCTCCGGCAAAATCTCCGACAACTGCTGCCTTGTCGGCATTCTGTAGCCAACGACTCTGTTCGCCTGCGCAGATACCATTCTCTCAAATAAATTTCGTATCCCGCGGGCATTTCCAAGCTTTTCTTTTTCTGTTTCCTTCATTGTCAAAAGATACTCTTCTACAATGTTATCCACACCGTCTGCAAGCGTAAAACCAGATTTTTCAGCCATTCGGTCAAGAATCATCAAAAGTTCCTTGTCGCTGTAATCAGGAAATTCAATAAATTTATTAAATCGAGATACCAGCCCGGTATTGGACTTTAAAAATTGTTCCATCTCATAAGTGTAGCCTGCAACAATAACAACAAGATCATCCCGGTAATCTTCCATCAATTTCACTAAGGTGTCAATTGCCTCCGTGCCGAAATCATTTCCTCCAACAGCATTTGAAAGGGTATAAGCCTCGTCAATAAATAAAATTCCGCCTTTTGCCTTATCCACAACTTCTTTCACTTTAATCGCAGTCTGACCGACATAGCCGGCAACAAGCCCAGCGCGGTCAATTTCTGTAATTGTACCTTTGCTTAAAACTCCAAGTTCGCGGTAGATCTGACCAATCAGACGGGCAACTGTCGTTTTTCCAGTTCCCGGATTCCCCGTAAATACCATATGATACGACATTGGCATCCCCGGCAGGTGATAAGCTTCCCGCATTTTACGGACACGGATCAGGTTGATTAAGGAGTTGATCTCCATCTTTACGCCATCAAGCCCAACAAGCTCTTTTAGCTGACCAACCAGCTTCTCCACCTTGCAGCCCTGATCTTTTGTGTTCGTCTCCTTATTATCTACACCTTGATCTTTCTGTAAAACAAAACGATCGGTGTTATCCGCTTCTTTTTGATCTTCTTTGTTATTCTCAAAATCGTTTTCTTCTAAAACAGGATTATTTTCTGTATCGTCCAAACTCTTTTGATAGTCTTCCAGGTTGTAAAACTCCTTTTGCTGGATAAAATCAATATTTTCGCTGTCTGAACTTTTTTCTTGGACAATATCACTTCCTATGTCTTCTGTCTCTTTGTCGAATTCTGTCAAATTATCTTCTTTTTTCAATACATCTTCCAGAATGCTGCTGTCTATAGTATCCTCCTTTGGCAAATCCCACCAGCTTTCTGGTTCTGAATATTCCTGCTGTTCATTTTCTTTTTGTATCTTTTGTTCCGAATTTTCTGCATTCCAATTTTGATTTTCTGATATTTCCTTACGGGATTGTGTATCTGCTGGCGGGATACTTTCTACCTTGTTTTTTTGCTTGCGCTCCTCAATAAACAGAGCTTCTTTTTTGTATCGTGCAAAATCATCGCCAGCTCTTTTTAACTGTTCGGTGTTGCTCTCCAGTTCCCCCATACAAATCTTTCTGAAAATATACTTTTCATCTACACATACGCCTCTTGTGTTTGCATTTTGTATAAACACCTGGATGCGCCCGTAATATTCACGAATATATCTTGTCATCGCAGCGTCTGTTCGATGGTTTAGATAGGTCATCGAAAAAAGAATATTGAGCAGCGCGTCAAAAAAAAGCCCTGTCATACTGCTGTGCTTTTCTACATCCCGCAGACTGCAAAGCTGCAGAAGAATCGGCGGCGCCAGCATCATGCGCTTTGCCTCAATCTCATTTTCCTTTGTAATTCCATTATCAATATTGATCTTTAACGGATTTACAACATCCAGATGCGCAATCATACAAACGGTTTCCTTATCATAAGCATGAATATACGCTGCAAGCTGTACCATCATCGCTTGGACATACAGCGCCATAAATTCATGAATATGCCGTTTTAATACGGTTTCTGGGTGCTGCCAATACCCCTCATCTTCAAGAATATAACAGTAATGCATCAGCAGCCGATAATTCTCTCTTGTAATATTATAAAGTTTTTCGTTTGGATACTTATGCACCGTTTTTTCATCTCCCAAATCACAAAAGCAAAACAACGCTGTTTTCCACCTGATATACTACCACACTTTCCATTTTATTGAAAGCTTTTTATTAAAACAACTTTTTATAAAATTATTTTTTAATCAAATATAAACTATTCTATACACATATAGTAGATGACAGCGGCAAACTGCGCCCAAGTAAAGTCATCACCTGTTCGCGCTCCTGATCTGACATAGAATCGACTGCTTTTAATGCTGCCGCAAGTATCCCTGCATCCTGGTAAATATCAGCCAACATAAACTGCAATTCTCCACTTTGACGGACGCCAAACAATTCTCCTGGTCCGCGGACTTTCAAATCCTCCTGCGCGATAAAAAAACCATCGTTGGAACGATTCATTACTTCTAATCTCTCCCTCGCCTTATCACTCTCGGATCCATTCACAAAAATACAGTAAGACTGAGCCTCCCCACGTCCAACCCTGCCTCTAAGCTGGTGAAGCTGCGCCAAGCCAAAACGCTGTGCATCCTCGATCATCATCACGGTTGCATTTGGAACATTTACACCAACCTCGACAACGGTCGTCGAAACAAGCACCTTTGTTTCTCCTTTTGCAAACCGTGTCATCACATCATTTTTTTGTGAAGGCTTCATTTTTCCATGCAGCGATGCAACGGAAATCCCTGCTGGCAGAGCTTCCACAAGCCGCCTTGTATAATCAGTGACATTCTCCGCCTCAATTTCCTCACTCTCCTCCACCATCGGGCAGATTATATAAGCCTGATGTCCTGCTGCAACCTGCTTTTCAATAAAACGATACGCCGTAGGACGATACGATGTACCGACAACACAACTTTTAATGGAAAGCCTTTTTGCCGGAAGCTCAGTTAATACAGAAACATCCAAGTCCCCGTACAATACAATCGCCAGCGTGCGAGGAATCGGAGTTGCGCTCATTACAAGCACATGAGGATGTCCTCCCTTATTCGCAAGACTTTCCCTCTGCCGCACGCCAAAACGGTGCTGTTCGTCCGTCACAACCAACGCAAGATTATGATATTCCACTTTTTCCTGAATCAGCGCATGTGTTCCGATAATAACATCCACCTCATGCGAAGCAATCTGTGCGCATACATCGCGCTTTTTTGCCGCAGTCATCGCTCCAGTCAACAGACATACCCTCACCCCAAGCGGTTCTAAAACCTGTCCTATGGATTCATAATGCTGCTGAGCTAACACCTCTGTCGGCGCCATAATACAGCCCTGAAAACCGTTGCTTGCCGCAAGCAAAAGCGCATAGACTGCAAGTATCGTTTTTCCTGAACCAACATCTCCCTGAATTAAACGGTTCATAACATAATGCCCCGACATATCATTTTGTATCTCGCTTATCACATTCTTTTGTCCGTCGGTCAACTTATACGGCAGATTTTCAAGCAGCATTCTGCACTGCTCCGTTTCATTTAATATGAATCTATTCTTTTCAGCCTGACATTTTTCTCTTATTTGCCTCAATTTTAGAATAAACTGAAAAAATTCGTCAAATACAATTCGTTTTCTTGCATCCTGCACGGTTTCCTTTGACTTTGGAAAATGAATTTCCCGGATTGCCGCAGTATGCTGAACCAATCCATTTTCTTTGATGATCCGTCTCGGCAGATAGTCCTCCGGCATATTTGCTTGACCAATTGCCTGACTCACTGCTTTTTGCAATGTGCGGTTGGACAGCCCTCCGGTCAGCGGATAAACCGGCTGCATTACGCCGAGCAGACGGCGGTACTCTTCTCTTTGATATATTTTGGGTTGATCCATCACAAGATCTTCATTTTTGCGGGTAATTTTCCCCCGAAAAATATAACGTATCCCCCGCTTAAGCATATGTTTTAAATATACCTGATTAAACCATGTCAAACGGATACTGCCGCTTGCATCACGAATATTGCAGGACACCAACTGCAAATTTTCCGTTCTTTTTACTTCCACCATAGTTGCAATACTCGCTTCAACCGCAGCAATCTGCCCTTCTTTTAAACTGTCAATCGGAACCGGATTTCCATACACTTCATAGGTGCGCGGATAATGCCCTATCAGCTCTCCAACCGTGCAGATCCCTAATTTTGCAAATAACTGCGACGTCTTTTCCCCGATTCCCTTGATCTCCCTTACCGAATCCGATAACTCCAAGCCCGCCTCCTTATATCCCATCCAAAAAAATTTTTCTTTGTGTCAGCAATTATTTTCCTTTTGCGGGCGTTCCTACAATCAAGCAGCGGAACGTTTTTCTCCGATGCTTGCCGCGCCGCTCGCATATTGCGAAGCAATTATTTTCCTTTTGCGGGCGTGCGCATAAAAGAGCTGTCACGCCGCAACGCAACAGCTCTTTGTACTGATCCGCTTATTCCACCGATAAAACGTAGTAATAAATTGGCTGTCCGCCCTTATGCACCTCAACATCGACGAACGGATACTTTCCCTCGATGCGCGAAGCGACGTTCTCTGCTTGTTCCTCTGTTGTTTCTGCGCCATAATACAAGCTGACTAACTCAGAATCCTGGTCTACCATTTTCTCAAGAAGCGCAAGCGTTGTATCTGTAATATCCTTGCCGACAGCAAGAATTGTTTTATCATCAAGACCCATAATATCGCCCTGACAAATTTCCATCCCGTCAATGCTTGTGTCGCGCACTGCATAAGTTACCTGTCCGGAGCGCACTGCTTTCATTCCCTCAACCATAAACTGCTCATTTTCTTCGGCAGACTTATCATACACATAATTTATCATTGCCGCGATCCCCTGCGGAATTGTCTTTGACGGAATCACAATAATCTGTTTATCCTCCGTCAATGCTTTCGCCTGGTTTGCCGCCAAAATAATATTGCTGTTGTTCGGCAGAATAAATACCGTGTCCGCATTTACATTTCCGATTGCGTTTAACATATCTTCCGTACTTGGGTTCATTGTCTGTCCGCCTTCGATCAGATAATCCACCCCAAGTCCTTTGAAAATTTCATTGATGCCGCTTCCGATCGATACTGCCACAAATCCAGCCTGCTTTCTAGGCTCCGGCTTTTTGGGCAGCGCAGCTTGTTCTTCCTGCGCTTTTTTCTCCGCCTCCATAATTACTTTCTCATTATGCTCCTCGCGCATATTATCAATTTTCATTCTCGTAAGGGAACCATACTGCAACGCCCTCTGAATCGCAAATCCAGGGTCATTGGTATGTACGTGTACCTTTACGACACCATCATCCGAGACAACGACAATCGAGTCACCGATCGATTCCAAATACGCTTTGAAATCCAATTCTGTTTCCTGAGTGTACTCCTTCTCAAGCATAATGATAAATTCCGTACAATACCCAAACTTTATATCTGCGGTCGCAATATTCTCCGAGCGAACTGCCCCGGCAGCAGGCTCCTCCTTTAAAGAAAAGTCTATTTCCTTGCCAAGCATCGCGTCCGCTGCGCCCTTTACAATCTCAAGCAGCCCCTGACCGCCGGAATCGACAACGCCAGCCTCCTTTAACACAGGCAAAAGCTCCGGCGTATAAGCAAGCACTTCCTCCATGCGCCGAATAACCTCAGCCCCGAAATACTCAAGGTCATCTGTCTCACCCGCCAGCTCCGCCGCGCGCTCAGCTCCGCCCTTCGCCACAGTAAGGATTGTTCCCTCCTTCGGTTTCATCACGGCTTTATATGCGGTCTCAACCGCTTTATGAAACGCCCTTGCCATAACAGGCACATCAATTTGCTGACAATTTCGTACTTCCTTGGTAAAACCGCGGAATAATTGTGATAAAATAACGCCGGAGTTTCCTCTTGCGCCGCGCAGCGACCCGGAAGAGATCGCTTTTGCCAACGACTCCATAGTAGGCTTTTCAATCGCGCTCACTTCCCTGGCAGCCGACATAATTGTCAATGTCATATTTGTTCCTGTATCCCCATCTGGTACTGGGAATACATTTAACTCATTGATATACTCTTTTTTTGCTTCAATGCTCTGCGCTCCCGCCAAAAACATCTTTTGCAAAAGCGTGGCATCAATCGTAGTTAAACTCACCTGTTGTTCCTCCTTTGGCTTAATCAATCACGCGGACGCCCTCGACAAAGATATTGATCTTCGCTACCTGAAGTCCTGCCAGCTCTTCGATTTTATACTTTACATTGCTGATAAGGTTTTCCGCAACCGCCGAAATACTTACCCCGTAAGATACGATAATATGAAGATCAATTGTGATCTTATTATCCTCCAGAGCAACGCCGACGCCATGCGTTAGATTATCACGTTTCAGCAATTTTACCAGCCCGTCCTTCATGCTGATTGACGCCATGCCAACTACGCCAAAACACTCAACTGCGGAGGAACCCGCATATTTTGCAACAACGGCGGTATCAACCTCGATCTCGCCAAGCCCCGTATGCATTGTTCCATTATTCATAAAATTTTGCAGGCACACAGACCCACTCTTTTTTGGATGTGGGGAGTGCCATCCTCCTTTCTCGTTTGACAGCAATCACAATCTATTAATTTGGAATTTTACTGCGTTACAATAAAAAAAACGGTTTGATCACTCTTTGCATAAAGAAAGTTAAAACATCTTTATCCATAACAATATAACGGTACAATATCATATATCATTTATAATTTCTAAAAACAACGTTTTATACTTTTATGGTTATTATAACCTACTTTAGAAAAAAAGAAAACAACTTTTTCCTTTTTTTAAAAATTATACTGTTGAGAGAACCTTGTCAATCTCGAAAAGAACCTGAAATTTTTCACTTTTATGCAACCTTGCCACAATGCGCGCATATACTATATTAGTTTATATGTCCGGGAGGCTGCCATGAAACGCATGATTGGCTTTATTTTATTTTGGATTGCCGTTGGTATGACGATCATGCTATTTATCCACAGCGGCTTTTTCGCCATTTTAATGATTATCATATGTTTTCTGCTCAGCTACCATCTATTTAACGATTGTTAAACCACCATATCTTTAAAAACCTTTTTGAATCCTTGCAGCCGCAAAACACGAAAGCGCGATGTTTGTTTCCTATGCACAATCGAGCAGGGAAGGTTTCTCATCCCCTGCTCGCCCCGAACATTTTTTCCTCTGGATACCTGTGTGTAATCGAACAGGCAAGTTTTTCCTCATACCCGCGCCGGAATATAGTATCTCTCTTCATCCGTGTGCAATCGATTAGAGAAGATTCCTCTTCTCCCTACTCGCCGCGCGACCCGTGCGCCGCGCCAGCGGCATAATTCCACTGCACGGGTCTGCGCATAAAAGAAAAGGGTGCCATATACTGACACCCTCTGCTGCTTGTTTCCAATTATGGATTAAGCGCGCTCTACTTTACCAGCTCTTAAGCAAGCGGTACAAACATACATTCTCTTTGCGCCTCCGTCCACCTTTACCTTGACATGCTTTACGTTGGACTTCCACATTCTCTTTGCCCTTCTGCTCAACTGGCTTCTAGAATGGCTTAAACGGGACCCCCACAGAGAAGCTTTATCACAAATCGCACACTTTGCCATGAACAACACCTCCCTTAATATAAATTAGGTCATAGCCTGTGTTTCATGCTTCTTTGACCTGCAACAAATGATATTCTACCAGATACCGGACAATTTTGCAAGCAAAATTTCAAAATTCTTTTTATTCAGGCTTTTTCTTTCAAGATAGGAACAATATCCTCAAGTATCGTATTTTCCCCTAGCAAGCTCTTCAAACGGTACTCAACTAACTCCAAAGGATATCCTACATAAGTTTCCATAATAATACCTTCATAGATCAAGATCGCCTTTAGAAACTCCACACCCTTCAAACCGCCGGACAAAAGAATCGGCTTCACCCAATAATAAGCGACATCGGACTGCCGCCCGACAAAATCCATCCATTTTTCCGACAGCAAAAACAAGATATTTTTCATAAACACATTGTCTGTGCCTGCCGCATACTCATGCATAGCAAATCTTCCTCTTGCCCTTGCAATCCCACATACCTCAAGCACTTGCGTTATGGTCTGCGACAGCTCTTTTTTGTCCTCTTCGGTAAATTGAATCTCTGAGCATATCTGCATATATTTCTGTCCGATCAGCTGATCGTTTAAAACCGACATTGCTGACAATTCATTGACATTATTGTAATCTACTGCTTCTGACATATCGACGATCCCCCTTTCCCGGCAGCCCCACAGCAGGGGACTTCCGGCACAAACCACCACATTTTACAGACTTTTATCAGCTTTTTGCTTCTTCTTGTCCTGCACCCATTGCCATTTTTGCCGCCTTCTCATTCGTTTCCTTTTCCTGCTGTTTTGTATTATCATCCTTTGTAAATTTGTCAACTAAGTCTGGCACCATCTCAAAAACCTTTGTAAGCATATCCTGATTTTTGACATTGACGAGTCTTGCATGTCCGTTTTGGATCACAAGCACTGAACTTGGCGTCATCTTTCCGCTCATTCCTCCCGCGGCATTGTCCTTTCCTCCATTTGCAAACGAACCTGCGCCCATGCCAAAACTGACATCGACAAGCGGAAGGATAATCGTGCCATCATCAAACTTTACCGCATCTCCCACCACCGTCTTTGTTGTCAGAAATGCTTCCATCCCGCGAAACAGCGCTCCGACCGTGTTTCCAAACTTTTCTTCCGCCATTATAATACCTCCATCTTTCCCTAATGTCCGCTCTGCGCGGACATCAGGCTATTTTTTAATTCCTTTATATTTTTTAACACAAGCTTCAGCTTTCCTGAAAACCACAACCGCACTGCAATAAATAAAAGTCTTACAAGCCGAATACGCCCTTTAAGCAAGATATGTCCATCAAGCCGAAAATGGTCTGCCTCAAAATCTGCATGGATATTTAAATTTTTTGCATACAGTGGATAAATTATACTAAGTACCGACAACGCCCGACCGAGCGAGTATGCATCCCCTGTAGCAAAAACAAGCTCTCCCTTTATTTTATACGGAAGAACGTATTTTAGCAACTGCAAAATCGCTTTTCCAGAACACCGAAGCCCGTTTTTATTGATCTCATCTGCAAAAAAAACTCGAATCAGCCCTAAACTGCTGTCGGCTAATTTTACTTTTTCCAAAAGTAAATGCAAAAAATCTTTTATCTTTTCAATTTTTACAAGAATGTTCTCCCATAGACCACACAGCTTCTTGCGCAGCCGAAAAAACCATGAAAATGCACCATACTCTTTCTGATCTGATTCAGACTCCCTTCCGCTTTGGTCTTCTGTTTCTGATGAATTATCTTTCTCTGAAGTGCCGTTCTCTTCTGAGTTTTCTGCACTTTCCTTTTCTGGTTTATCCTCCCCTGTACTTGAATTGTCTTCGCCTTCTAAGTTTTTTATTTCTTCTTCTGACTCGCTGCGATCTTCTAAGCTCTCTATTCTTTTTTCTGTCTTATTGTTTTCTTTCTCTGACTCACTGTCACTTTCGAAATCTTTTGTGCTGTTTCCTTCTTCCCCCTTTTTCGGTTTCTTTTTTCTCTTCTTTTTTCCGCTTTGTGGAAATAGCGTAAGCCACAATAATTTCACGGAAAAATCAAGTTTTCTATCCTCAAAAAAGACGGATGCCCGCACAGCGCGCAGCAGGTAACTTACCTGCGCCTTCACCTTCAGCTCTTTTCCATCGCGCCAAATCTCGGCTTGATAGCGCACCGGCACAAACAATAAAATAAGAAAAAAAACCAAAATCAAGACGAGAAGGGCAAGCAGTATAATGCCAAGAATCTTGAAAAGAATTCCTAAAATGTGAAGTACAATCATCCCCTCCCCCTTTCCATACAGAACTTAAAATAATTTTATTTTCCCTGTGCGGTTGTTTTTAAACGCCCTGCCGTTTATTGATATCCAAAATACCCCCTTACATCAAAACCGCCTGTATGTTCAAATACTTCGACAACCATTTCCTGCACAAGTTCTATAGCCTCACTTTTATCGGATGCCAGACCAAGCACATAGAAATCTTGATCTTTGCGCCAAGGATACTTAAGCTCATTCGCAGGAAGCAAATCAAATAAATCACACCCGTTCATCGCATACAAAATTAATGTGACGCTTTTTTTAACAAGCTTTCCTTTTTGCAGCTTTTTTTGCAGTTTCTGCCCTTTTTTGCTTTTTTCTAAAGATTCTCCGAAGTAGACTGGTTCACGAAATCTAAGCATCTACCCCTCCATCAGCTGCTTCATCAGACGAACACTTCCAATTTTCTCTGCCAAATCATGACAGCCAGCAAGACTTGACCTTACATAATCCATCACATCATTCTGACTTCCAAAAAAAACTGGAAGTTCTGCAAGCACCGCCGCAAGCATCGCCCGGTTTAAATTTCTTGGCTGCGCAGACCACGCGCCAAGAAGTTTCTCACAAAGATCTTTTGACAGCTGATCTAAATCCTGTCTTTCAGACTGTCCCTCACTCTCCTTCTTTTCCAGTGGAATAAACAGGCTATCTTTCAGCAGAACATTGCTGATCATAAGGCAGGACAATTGTTTTCCAAGCATCATGCTCTGTGCAGGTTTCTCTATCTGCGGTGCAATTTCTTCCAAAACGCCCTGATTTTTTTGCAGTTCCAACAATAAATCTTCCAAAACGCCTTCCGTATGTGCAAAAGCAGCATTGGAATCTTCCAAAATTACAATACTGTCTTCAATAATACTTTTGCTTATTCTTCTAAGAATATCAAAAAGCACCTCTGTCTGTTTGAACGCCTCGCCGGAGGAATAAGGAATATTTAACAGCCATGCATACAAAAGATTTACAAGTTCCTCCAAACTGTAGTACGCATCGGTCAGCTTATGAAGCTTTTCTGTGATCTTTTCCAAAAGCGCTTGTTTTTCCTGAAATTCTCTCAGATCAAGTGCGCTCCAATCTGTTGTAGAAAGCGTTTGCCAGCTGTCAAAAATTTCTGGAAACAAGTCCGAAAACCCGTATGGACGATACAGACCGGCCGAGGACTCAATACGAAACACAAAATCCCTGGCATCTTTTTTATCCATCCCAAGATAATGTTCAAAACTGCCTTTTACAAGATCGCAGAACTTCCCCCTGCTCATGCGCACAGGCATCTGAGAAAGCATCTGACGAATTCTTGTATTCACTACAACATTGTCCTTCTCCATAAAAATATACTGAAGAATCTCGCGCGCCGCCGTGTCATCATCCATCTCGGCAAGCTCCTCATACTTAAGTTCCAAACGGTTTATCATATATTCATAGAGGGAAAAAATATCTGTATATGCGGTCAGCACCTGCATTTTTGCTGTTATTGTCTTTCGGATATCGTCCAAAACTTCTATTGCTTTCTCCCGCTTGCTCCCGTCAAAGCTTCCGACAATATTTTCCATTGCAATGTCAGCAATCTGTTTTAATATCTGCATCGCTTCTTCTGGAAGATTTGTTTCGCCGTCCGCTATGGATTCATAAAAACTAAAATACTGCATTGCAAAGCTAGTACCTGCATAAATATGGTTTACCGTCGCCATCTTCCCAAAGACAAACGGCAGATTCTGTTCAAGGTTCTTCCCCTCAAGTACCTCGTGAATTACTTTTTTGTCCATCCCAACCTCCCTCTTATAAGCGTTTTACCAAAGCAGTTTTGTAATGCTGCGCAAAAACACGCAATTTGGTATCCAGCGAAGCCACAGCAAAAAACGATCGATCAGCACTCCTTCCACAAGTGAGCAAAAACCGCAGCAGCCCATAACAAGCAGCAACAGCGCCCCTGCAATCTGGAAACCGAAAAGCCCCCTTATTATTTTTGCCAAATAATAGTAGGTCAATGCCATGATAATCGAAAAAATAAGCGTTGTCCATAGTATAATAAAAAATTTTTCTTCTTTTCCTGCTCCAAAGCACAAACAGACCGCAAAAACAACGGACATACCAAGCGACAGTATAAATGATGCTGCAATGTCCCCCGCAGCCACAGCAAATCTTCCCATCGCACAAATTCTTTTGCGGGCGGCGATCCCACACGCCTTTTCTGAATAAATGCTCCCCATCGCTACAAACGGGACAGCACAGAGCATCATCGCTGCCACCGCTGTGATTGCCTGACGGTATAAAAGACTGTTTTTCACTCCATCTTCCCGCTCTTTTCCTACAGTATCTACAAATCGAAACTGAAATGCGAAATCAAAATTTTCGTCTTTTATAAGAGAAGCCGTGTATTCTTCATACTCCTGCCTTGTGTACTTTTCCTTCTCTCCTTCCGGCAGTGATTCATACTCTTTGTATCCTTGCGCAAGGCAGATTTCATACATCATCTCCCCTGCCACAATATCAGCAAGGATAGAAGAAGCATCGTCTCCTTTGGGATGATAAACTGCGATCAGACTCCGGCTGCGACCCTTTGAAATCTTATCTGCATACCCCTCGCGTATCTCAAAAACACATTGTATATAACCATCCGAAAGCTGTTCTAAAAGTTCTTCCAGGCTGCCTTCCACAATATAGAGAGATTCCAACTTGCGCAGCCTGTCAATCAAAGCCCGAACTTCTTTTGTATCTTCCCCTGCCGCCACGCCGATGGGAATGCTCGCCCTCTTTTCTGCTTCCGCGTTAAACTGCCCCATGGCAAAAAGAAAAAACAGAAGCGAAATTACAAGGACAATCACGGTGACCCGATCTTTAAAAAACAGGCGAAGCCGCAGCCAAAATTCAACCACAATATCCTTAAACATTCTCAACCTTTCCTCCTTTCTGCCGGTAAACAGCAGCTGCAAACACCGAGAGCAGAAAGATTCCGCCAAAAATTGCAGCCGCTTTCCACGCAGCGGATGAAACAGGAAAAGTTTCTTTTGATCGCTGTGACAATATTTTTAAACAGTCTGACAAATACCAGTAATTTGGAAAAAATTTTGCTGCTGCTGCCATCTTGCCCGGAAAATACATATAAGGTATGATTCCGCCTCCAAAAACGGCTCCAAAAATCAAAAACAGATTGGAAGCAAAAAGATAGTTTTGCATTTTTTGAAATAAAGCTGCAAAAAACAGCATAACAGCCACAAGAAAATACGCTGCAGCACAGAGCGCTGCAACCGCCAAAAACGGCAGACCAACCCCGGATAACCGCAAAATACTCCAGCCTAATATTGCCAAAACAGTAAATATAAAATCAAAAAATATCTGTTTTTCTATTACAATAATAATTGGATTTACACCAATCGCTCCCAGCCTGCGAAGGATCCCTGCATGATGTTCTTTCTGAAAGACCGCGCCGCAGAGCACTGCTAAAAACGCGACAAATACATAGGCTGCTTCCGCAAGAAAAAATGACGCCAAATCCACACTTTGTACCTGCTCCAAAACAATCTCTTCAAAAAAATCATTCTTTGCAAGCGCCCTTAAAATCAACGCTATGGAAAATCGTTCATTTACCTTTTTCGCTTCCTCTGTGCTCATGCCGGAATCAAGCATAATATCGTAGAGAGAAACACAGTTGATCTCAACCGCGGAAATATATTTTGCATAGCTTTCCATCAAGTTCCGAAGCATAATCTCAACGGTAGTGTTTCTTGTTGAAATTACAACCTGCACCGGCAGATGTTCCAAATAAACCATGCTGTCTGCAAAATCTTCTGGAATTTCCACATACATATCAAGCTCCCCGTCCTCAAAACGGCGGTGGATCTCTTCTGCATCCTCAATAAGAACAGATACGTAAGAAGTAAAAAATCCACCTTCCAAATACATGGAAGTCACCATTTCCGAATAGACGGAAGTATCATGGTTTATCACGCCGATACGCACTATTTTTTGCGTTTCTAAATCTGCTTCCCCCGATTTTTTGGAGAACAAAGCCGCCGCAAATAGAACAGCGAAAAACACAAAAAGAAAGATAAGATTTCTGCCTCTTCCAAAAAGAATTTTAACATCCTTTAAAAATAGTGCTGTCATATCATTTGCCTTGCGTATTATGAACATGTTCGTGCGTGTACAAATGGTCCATACAATACTCATAATTTCCATCGCACTTTGAGCAGAAACGGAATTCCAAATTTTCATCGTCCATCTCTGTTCTTCCGCACACCGCACAGCGATGTCTTGTAATTACCGTTCGCCCGCGAAACGGAACGGTATTATCTCCCCGCTGTCCCTCTCTTACCTCACGCCGGAACTTCTGTTTCCGGTGTACTTCTTTTGGAGAAATACTTCTATAATTTCTTGTCATCAGGAAAAATACAACAAAGTTCAGCAAAGACGCTCCGATCACAATTCTTCCAACAATATCGTACTTGATAAACTGATAGAGCAAAAGCGCCCCATAAATCATTCCAAGATATTTTATCTTGATCGGCAGAAGGAACATCAAATACACTTCCATATTTGGAAATGTCGCGGCAAACGCCAAAAAGATCGACATATTAACAAAATATGTGCTGAACATTAAAAACCAGCTGCCTCCAAGTTCAAGTCTTGTAAAAAATGTTTTTGCACCGAAAAGTTCAATCACCGCCGCGTATTCTTTATTTACATAAGCGTAAGCCATCACCGCAAAGCTTCCGAGCACCGTAAAAAACATTCCGCCGAAAAAATAAAAATTATATCGAAACGTTCCCCAAGTCCGCTCCAAACTCATGCCGATGGAAAAATAGAAATACAGCATAATCAAAGTAAAAAAATCAAAACTTGACGGCGGAACCAAAATCCATGTAACGAGCCGCCATACCTGACCGTGCAGCAAAAGATATGGATTTAACATTAAAAATTCAAAGAAACTCGGAGCAATTAACTGCATCAAATACCCCACCGCATAACATAAAATCAGCCCAAGCGGCAAATTACGGATTGCATACCGACCAAATTTTCGTTCTAGCTTGTTCATAAACTTCATAATTAACGCCTTTCTTTTCCCCTCCGCGCGCCGCAGCCCGCAGGCAAAATCCACCCTCTGGAAAAAAATCCTTTTGGGACTTAATCACAATTATAAGAATTCCATCCTCCAATGTCAAATAAAAGGATTCTAAATTTTAATCTCCTTGCTTTTCCAGCTGAAATCTGCTACACTTTCAAGCAACACAAACATTATTAAAGAAGCTGCTTTGAAAAATTGCATCGATGTGCCAGTTTTTCAAAAAGCTGTTTGTATGGAGGATTATTATGGCATTTGACGGAATCGTTATTTCTAATATTGTTTATGAATTAAAACAAGCGCTTACTGGCGGAAGAATTGTAAAAATCAGTCAGCCGGAAAAAGATGAACTTGTCCTCTCCATAAAAAATTACGACACCTACAAATTATTGATCAGCGCATCTGCTTCCCTTCCATTAATCTATCTGACAAAAGAAAACAAGCAGAACCCGATGACCGCGCCAAATTTTTGTATGCTGCTGCGCAAGCATTTCAACAGCGCGCGCATTCTTTCCATCGAACAGCCTGGTCTTGAGCGCGTGATTGATTTTTCCATTGAGCATCTGGATGAGATGGGAGATTTGTGCAAAAAGCATCTGATCGTTGAAATTATGGGCAAGCACAGCAATATTATTTTCTGCAATGAAAACTATCAGGTTGTCGACAGTATCAAGCGCGTATCAGGAGCTGTCAGCTCCGTGCGCACCGTGCTGCCTGGAAGTGATTATTTTATTCCAAAAACACAAGAAAAATCCGACCCGCTCACATTGACGCAGGAACAATTCTTTCAGCATGTCTGCGCAAAACCTCTGCCCGCATCAAAAGCTTTGTATCAGAGCTTGACCGGCATCAGCCCTCTTATTGCAAATGAGCTTTGCCACGAGGCAGGTATTGACGGGGAACAGCCGCTTAGCACTATGCCGGAAGAATATCAGATCCATTTATACCGAACGCTTCTCGCTATGCTTGAGAAAGTAAAAAGCGGAGATTTTTCGCCAAATATTATCTATCAGGGCAAAGCGCCGACAGAGTTTTCTTCTGTACCGCTGTACTGTTATCACGGTGCTGACGGCATGACCATCCACACTTTTGATTCGATCTCGAAACTCCTTGAAACTTATTATTCCTCAAAAAATAAGTTTACACGCATTCATCAGAAATCTGCGGATCTGCGCCGGATTATCGCCAGCGCGATCGAGCGCGACAGCAAAAAATACGACTTACAGCAAAAACAGTTAAAGGATACCGAAAAAAGAGAGAAATACCGGATTTATGGAGAACTTCTAACCACTTACGGCTACTCGATTGCACCGGGCGAAAAATCAGCGGTTGTGCTTAACTATTATACGGACGAGGAAATTACCATCCCGCTTGACCCAGAGCTTTCTGCCATCAATAATGCAAAACAATATTTTGATAAGTATGCAAAACTAAAGCGCACCTATGAAGCATTAATTCGTTTGACGCAGGAAACGCACGATGAGCTGATGCATCTCGACTCGATCCGAACTGCGCTTGATATCGCGGAATCCGAGGACGACCTTGCCGAGTTAAAAGAAGAAATGATGGATTACGGTTTTGTGAAACGACATTATTCTCAAGGAAAAAACGGAAAAAAACAGCCGAAGAAAATAAAAAGCCAGCCGTTCCACTACACTACTTCCGACGGCTATGATATCTATGTCGGAAAAAACAATTATCAAAACGACGAGCTGACATTCCAGTTTTCCTCCGGCGGAGACTGGTGGTTCCACGCCAAAGGAATCCCCGGTTCCCATGTTATTGTAAAATCAAAAGGTGAACCTCTGCCGGATTCTGTCTATGAGGACGCCGGAAAACTCGCCGCCTACTACTCAAAAGACCGCGATGCCGACAAGGTAGAAATCGACTATACCGAGCGGCGCAATATCAAAAAACCAAGCGGCGCAAAACCTGGCTTTGTTGTTTACTACACCAATTATTCTTTGATGGCATCTCCCGGAACGGACGGATTAACATTAGTCTCCGGCTGATTGTAAAAAACATTTTAACTTTGCGAGGTACTATAATGATTCAAGCGGACTTCCACACTCACACTGCATTTTCCAGCGACTCTACAGAGCTGCCGGAAAACATAATAGAACAGGCAATCCATCTTGGACTTGATACCATTTGCATCACAGACCACTACGATCACTTGTTTCCAGAGCAGTACAAAGAACGTTTTACCTTTGACCTTGACGCTTACTTTCAAAAACTTTTTGACTGCCGGGAACGATACCGTGGCAAAATCCGAGTTTTATGCGGCGCTGAACTTGGACTTCGCGATGAACCGGATGTTCTTTCCGACTGCGTATCCTTCTATAAAGAACTGGCTGTTCAGTATCCATTTGACTTTTTTATTGGCTCTGTTCATATATTAGAACACACCGATCCATACTATCCTGAATATTGGCAATCCCATGAAATTTCGGATGGCATGACGGCTTATTTTGACGCTTTGCTTACCGGCGTCAAGCATTATAATATGTTTCATGTGCTAGGTCATCTGGATTACCTTGTCCGGTATTTTCCCGATCATACCAACGATTATCAATATTCAAAGTATACAGACCAGATTGATGAAATTTTAAAGCTTTTAATCGAGCAAGGGCGCGGTATTGAATTAAATACCGCCGGTTATAAGTACGGTCTTCCCTACCCGCACCCGCGCCCGGAAATTCTCGCGCGCTACCGCGAACTTGGCGGAGAAATACTGACCATTGGCTCCGACGGGCATACCACAAACCATCTCGCATACAACTTTTCCGGTGCAAGAGAACTGCTGCTCTCTCTTGGTTACCGCTATTATACCGTGTACGAAAACCAAAAACCAGAATTTAAAAATTTATAACCGTTTTTCGCTGCTTTTTGCGGCAAAATACAATATTGACCTTTGCATTACAGCGCACTTTTTAAAAATCATAAAATCTGCTAAAAAATATGATTTATTAAGGCAGTGATTTTTATTGTGCGCTGTAGTATTATTGGCTATAAAATTGTTCCGCCTCCTAATACATACTCCCCATCATAAAGAACAAGTGCTTGTCCCGGCGTTACGGCGCGCTGCTCCTCCTCAAAAATACACCTTAGTCTATCCCCTTCCTGATATATTTTTGCCGGCGCCCCACTGTGATTGTAACGTATTTTTGCAATCACCTGCATTCCATCCTCAATCGTATCTCTGCTCACGAAATTTATATTTTCCGCAACTGCTTCCTTTGCAAAAATTTCTGATCCGTAACCAAGAACAACCTCATTTTCTTTCGGTCGAATTTCAAGTACATAAGCGGATTCTGCAAGCGACAGTCCAAGCCCTCTGCGCTGTCCCACAGTATAATGAATAATGCCTTTATGTCTTCCCATCACATTGCCTTTCCGGTCAACAAAATTGCCCGCCGGAAATTCCACGCTGGAATATTCTCTGATAAACTTCGCATAATCATCATCTTCCACAAAGCAAATTTCCTGGCTGTCCGGCTTATCTGCCACAAAAAGCCCTGCATTTTGGGCAATTTGACGCACATCTTCTTTTGTATACTCCCCCAGCGGCATAAGCGTATGCGACAACTGCTGCTGCGTCAGACGATACAGCATATAAGTCTGATCCTTTTTTGGCGCGGCAGAATTTCGCACTGCATATCTTCCATTGCAAAGCTTCTCAATACGCGCATAATGCCCTGTTGCAATACAATCCACCCCAAGTTCCAAAGCTTTATGCAAAAGCGCTTCCCATTTTACATACCGGTTGCAGGCGATGCATGGGTTTGGCGTTCTGCCTGCCGTATACTCGCGCACAAAATACTCGACTACATGCTGTTGAAATTCCTTCTGAAAATCTACAATATAGTGTGGAATTCCAAGAGAAGAAGCGATATAACCCGCATCTTTTTCTTCTTTTTGTCCATAAATATCCGATTTCTTCCAGACTTTCATTGTCACGCCAATCACATCGTAACCCGCTTCTTTTAACAAATACGCGGCAACGGAAGAATCAACTCCCCCGGACATTCCGACTGCTACTCGTTTCTTCATAAATTTCCTCATTTCTGCGCTGTTTTTGCGCACTTTGGGCTTGTGTCAATCCGTAAGTTTCGCAGCGCTCAGACACAAACTTGTTTCTTCACATTCTGTCAGCAGCTCTCTATTGTGACATCCTCCCCCACCTATAGAGGCGGGGGCTTCCCGCCACATTCGGCAAG